>JALAGS010000070.1 GCA_022712315.1 Sphingobacterium sp.
AGTGACGGTACAACTGAAAAAATAATTTTAATGGAAATGAAGAAGTTATTTATTCGTTTCCTTTTTTGAATTAACATAGATAATAACAGCGCTTAACATCATCAAAATAGAAGCCAGCAAAAACGGAGCCCCTGAAAACTGAAATGGGGCTTTATCCTGTGTAAAATAGTAAAAAAGATTGGTCATCATTGGTGGCCCGACAATCGAAGTCGCACTGACCAAACTTGTTAAGGCGCCCTGAAGCTCACCCTGTTGATTCGCAGGGATGCTTTTGCTGATCATCGACTGAAGTGAAGGCCCGCAGATGCCACCCAATGAATAAGGAATTAGAAATAGCAACATCATCCAACCTTCACCGGCAAAAGAAAACAGCAATAAACCCATTGCATAAAAAATCAGGCCGTAATAGATGCTTTTTTGCTCACCTAGTTTAGGCGCTGTCCATCTGATTAAAACACCCTGGACCAACCCGAGCAAAAGCCCCAACACCCCTAAAGACAACCCTACCGTTCTTTCTGACCATTGAAATTTATACATCGTAAAGAAATGCCAATTACTCTGTACAGCGTGAAGTCCAATATAAATCAGAATTAAAGCAAGCACCAGACTTGAAATTTTGGGATGCTTTGCCAGCAGTTTCAGTGATCCAATCGGGTTTGCACGCTTCCATTCAAACGGCCGTCTTCTGTTTTTGTCCAGACTCTCCGGAAGAATGAAATAACCATAAAGGAAGTTCATTAAACATAATACCGATGCAACATAAAAAGGAATCCGGGCGCCATAGTGCCCCAGCAGCCCTCCCATTACCGGCCCTATAATAAATCCCAGACCAAATGCGGCTCCTATCAATCCAAAATTCTTCGTCCGGGTCTCGTCCGTAGAAACATCGGCTATATAGGAACTTGCTGTTGATATACTGGCTCCAGTGAGGCCCGCCAGAATGCGTCCGACAAATAGCCAGCCAATTGAAGGAGCCAATGCAAGTAGCAGGTAATCCAATCCAAAACCCAGGAGCGAAATCAACAGGATCGGACGCCTTCCGAATCTGTCACTGAGATTACCGACCAGCGGTGCACAGATAAACTGCGTAAACGCATAGGCAAAACCCAGCCAGCCACCATATCTTGCCGCTTCAGTGATGTCGCCATGGATAAGTTCTGCGACAAGTTTTGGTACAACGGGAAGTATAATTCCCCAGCCTGTAATATCAATTAGCAAGGTGATAAATATAAAACCAACTGCTGCTTTTTTCGCTGTCTTTTTCATGGCATAAAGATAGACAGCGTTAAAAACTTAGGCATTGACACCCTAATGGGTTTTGCGTGCAATTTTTAAGGTGATCTGCCGATTAGCTATGGCAACTTGGCTATTGTCTTCTGGTTTCGATATGATGTTGGAGATACTCCGCTTATCCGTTTAAAGTACCGACAGAAGATGCTGGTCTCCCCAAAGTTCAATGCATGGCTGATTTCCTTGATGGACAGATTGGTCGATTTAAGGAGTGCCTTGGCTTCCAGTATCAACATATGGTCAATCCATTGCGATACCGATCCGCCCGTTTTTTCTTTCAGGAAGGTGGAAAGATACTGGGGCGTCAAATGCAGTTTTTCCGCATAAAAGTTAACGTTTCTTTCTTCCCCGGCATGTTTCAAAATTAATTGGTAGAAGTTATCGATAATTTCATGCGTCCGGCTTTTGGACAAACTCCTGGAATTGGGCGTCTCTGTATATAGCTCGGCGATCATATTGATCATGGCCATGACCAGGTGCCGCAGGATTTCCGCTTTATTCGGGCTTGGCTTTTTGTCGTAAAATCCTTTTATCAAGGTTATCAGTTCATTCTGCAGTCTGCTTTCGTCCTCTTGAAGCCTAACGACAGGCTGCCAGCGTAGCTGATCGTTCATGACAAATTCACGCAGCATTGGAAATGCCGACATAAAATCGAGGGAGATCGCAATGGTTACGATTTCGGCGTTGTCACTCAGGTACTTTGTATCCATTAATAGCTGCGGCGGTAAAACCGCTATATCACCGGCATTTATTTCGTACTCCAGAAAATGGATCTGCATTTTCATCGATCCTTTTAGCATGAAACCAAGCAGCAATCCGTCAAATAAACGGCTATGTTCGGTATATCCATGACTTGCTCCGGTCAATTGATGGAATACAACGATGCCGTCTGTCTTTTTTGAGGAATCAATTGGATACAACTGATAAACGTTATCCAGTGTGATAAATAAAGCCATGTACAAATATCGAAAATTTCAGTGTACACGATTCATTTATCTTTGCGATCGCTTTCATGGCCTCCCGGCAAAAAGGCGCTGAAAGGCCCGATGATGTAATTTTTCCGTTAAAGTCTATAACGAAGTGAAAAATTGCGCCAGATTTCTGTTGCAAAGTGATGATCCGAATCCATATTTTCAAAAAACCAACTGTTTCCTCTTTTTACTAATTTTTGATCAATTCCATCTATCAGAATTGGCAGCTCGGTATCGAGCTTTGATAAAGACTTTTTCAACAACACCAGCTGATAATCTTGTCCTTTGTAAGTTAAACGGAACACCTGTGAACGATGTGGTTCCCCGCTTATCCCGTCAATTGTGCCTTGCATAAATATAGATCTTCTAAAATTTTAAAATACAGCAATTACGCCAATACGAATACACCAAAAAGTAAAAATCGAGCAAAAATCAGCTTAACATTGCATTATTTTTATAACGAATATCAACAAATAATCGTGCCAAAGTCGATGAATTTTTCCCTCTATTGGTGGTGAATTTTTCACATATTTTGATTTCGTCATTTTGGCTACAATCAAACTCAATTTGGCAACAGGTACCCTGTGCCTTCTTTAGACATTTGTGGTATGGAATCAAACAATAACACGATGCAAAAGACAATTTTCATTACAGGAGCTTCTTCCGGTTTGGGAAAAGCAACTGCCAAACTATTTCAACAGACGGGTTGGAATGTGATCGCAACTATGCGAAATCCCGAAAATGAAACCGAACTTACCGGGATCGAAAACATCACGCTATTAAAATTAGATGTTACCGATCCGGCCCAGATCAAAGAAACTGTAGCAAAAGCGATCGCTATAAGGAACATTGATGTCGTTTTCAATAATGCAGGTTATGGGCTAATGGGTGCGTTTGAAACGTTGAGCGACGAAAAAATACTTCGCCAAATCGACACGAATCTGTTGGGCGTATTGCGCGTTACACAAGCCTTTATCCCCCATTTTAAAACACAGAAAAGCGGTTTATTTATTTCGACCACATCGATTGGTGGATTTATGGGATTCCCGCTACATTCCATGTATCACGCGACAAAATTTGCCTTGGAGGGCTGGAGCGAAAGCATGTCCTTTGAATTGAAAAAATTTGGAATAGCAATCAAAACAGTTGCTCCGGGAGGAATAGCGACAGATTTTGCAGGTCGTTCTTTGGATATGAACCGAACTTCCGACTATCAGGACATTGAAGACAAACTGTTCGAACAAATGGGTCTGATGATGCAAAATGCATCCACGGCCGAGCAAATTGCCCAAGTGGTGTATGAAGCCGCCACGGACAATAAAGATCAGGTACGTTATCTGGCAGGCGAAGATGCACATGCGCTCTATGAAAGACGATTGCAAATCGGAAAAGAAGCATTCAGGCAAGAAATCGCAAAACAATTTGAGGCCTAATTTTTTAAATCAGCAACTGTCTTGCAAGGCAGTTGTTTTTTGTAAATTTGTAAAACAAAAACAGGATGCATAGTATCAATTCCATATCCGAATTTCATCGGCAATTGTCCTTGCCGGCCCCATTACATCCGCTCATCAGTGTAATTGATGTTGCTGGAATTAAACCCGATGAAAGCGACATCTGGGAGCAGTTCTGCGTGAATTTCTATAGTATCTCGCTTAAAAAAGACGTTACTGCAAAAATAAAGTATGGCCAGCAATATTACGATTTCGACAAAGGAACAATGAATTTTATTGCGCCCAAGCAGGTTCAATCGTTGACGATTGCCGAAATCAGAAAGATGAATGTCGAATGCGGAAAAGGTTACATGCTGCTATTTCACCCTGATTTTTTGTATACACACCCCCTAGCCGCCAAAATAAAAAATTACAATTTCTTTTCGTATGCACTTAACGAAGCACTACATCTCTCCGAACGGGAAGAAAAAGACATTACAGAAATTTTTCTTAAAATCGAACAAGAATATCAACATATCGACAAACATACCCAAGGTATTATTTTGTCACAAATTGACATGCTCTTGCAATACAGCAACCGTTTCTATGAGCGTCAATTCATTACTCGAAAGGCAGTCAACCATGTGCTGCTGATCCAATTGGAAAAATTGCTGGATGATTATTTCGACAGCGAGGAAACCTTAAAACAAGGGCTTCCAACCGTAGAGTATTTAGCCGAAAGCCTCCATGTATCAGCACGATATTTAAGCGATTTACTACGTTCAGTTACCGGCAAAAACACGCAGCAGCACATTCATGATAAGTTAATTGAAGAAGCCAAGGAAAAACTTACGGCAACAAGCCTTTCCGTTGCTCAAATTGCCTATAAACTCGGTTTTGAACATCCACAATCGTTCAACAAACTGTTTAAGAAAAAAACCAATGTTTCACCCTTAGCGTTCAGACAATCGTTTAACTGACAAAACAGTATAAATTAAATTTTAGTGCGAATTGTGTGTTACATTTAAAGAAACCTGCGCTTCCCCATTGCTTTCATGGCCATCCCTGCGGCTAATCCCCCGATTACATACCAGGCCACGGTCATTAACTTGGTACGGTCGGTCTTTTTTATCGGCTGGGCATCCAGACCTGCCTGCTCAGGAATGGTCAATGTTGCCAGGCCCACCACTGTTCCCAGCAACGCTCCTTTGAGCAGCAGATTTTTCTGACCGCCGTATCCGATGAGGGTATACAACATGGCGTTGGAAGCTACGTCTGCACCAAAAGTTGCCGCCACCAGCGCGTTCCCTTTTGGTGGTTTAAACCCGGCAAAACGCACTGTTTTCTGCATGGCCTCCTCGCCTACTTTATCGACTTCAGGCGCTTGGGTGTCAAATCTTTTGGCCGCGCTATGGACGACATTGAGTACAAGCGCACCGATCAGTCCGCCCAGCATATTTTTATTGAATCCATTCATATGATGTTCTTTTTGTTTTCAATCTTGCCTGTCAAAATATGTACAGTTATTTTGAGAACACCGGGCAGCCTAAAATAGTTCAATCAAATCTACCGACAAATTCCGCTCCGCGGCTTGCAAGTTAAGCCGTCAAAAATAATCAATCCATTTCCCGAAACCGGACCGGTGTTAGCTGCATCATTTTTTTGAAGAAATTATTAAAATCGGTAGCCTCTTTAAAGCCTAAAGAGTAAGCGATCTCCGAGACGTTCCATTCGGTATGTCTCAGCAGTATTTTCGCCTCCTGCAACAGCCGTTCTGCAATAATCATGGAGGTTGTTTTTTCAGTGATCTCCTTTACGGCGCGGTTCAGGTGATTGACATGAACGGCGAGCTGCCCCGCAAATTCAGAGGGCAGGAATTGCTGTCCTTCAAAATGACCGACTGCGTCTATTAAGCGCTGTGATCCCCGGCTTGTTGCCGCTACACGATAGCCTTCTCCGATGAGTTTTTTGACCAACGAAAGCCCCATTCCTTTGGATGCCCCCGTTACAAACCATACTTTATCTGTCTTCATATTTCATTGATATATAGGACAAAATTAGAACTTCAGCCGTCCATAGTAATAACGAAATAGAAACAATAGATTACAAAAATCAAACAGTCTGATTTTATATATTTCGTTGACGGGGTACCATCAACTCGTTTCAGTATACAAGCTTCAATTAAACATCGCCCTAAATTCCAACGGTGTTTGGGCCGTTTTCTTTTTGAACAGTTTGCTGAAGCTTTGCGCATGCTCAAAACCCAATTCGTACGCTATTTCGTTTACGGTAAGCTGCGTCGTTGATAATTTCTCCTTTGCTTTTTCAATGAGTTTGTTGTGAATAAACTGCTGGGTATTCTGACCAATGAGCGCCCGCAGCATATCGCTCAGATATCCCGCAGAAAGATTCAGCTGTTCCGAAAGAAAATGTACGGTCAGAACACCTTGAACAAGCGGATGATCATTGTCCAGATAGTCATCGAGCAACGCTTCTGCCTTCTGCAGAATATCATTGTTCACACTTTTCCGGGTAATGAACTGCCGTTTGTAAAAACGGTTGACATAGCTTAGCATCAACTCAATCTGGGAAATAATAACTTCTTGGCTAAACTCGTCTATCCGGTTGTCCAGTTCATTTTTCATGATGTTCAAGATCGCAATCATCGTTTCTCTTTCCTGATCCGATAAATGCAGCGCTTCATTCACCGAATAGGAGAAATACCCGTATTTCTTAATTTTATGTGCTAAGGGGGAACCCAGGAAAAAGTCCGGATGAATCAGCAGCAGATAAGCGTAGGTATCCCTATTGTATTCTGTGCTACCGACCAACTGATTGGGTGCAAAGAAAAGCATGCTTCCTTCATTAAAATCATAATAGCCTCTACCGTACTTCAGTTTTCCGCTGTTCTTTGTGATAAAGGTTATTTTATAGAAACTTAGGACATCGTAGATCGGAGCCATATCTGTATTGAATGGATTGTCCTGATTGAAATGGACCAGGCTGATCAGCGGATGCCGAGGTTTTGGCAGGCCAAAAGCTTCATGGCTCTCTGATATGGATATAAAGCGTCTTAACTTGTCATCTTTCTTTTTCATACCCTAAATTTATAAAAAAACTACCATGGAATCTGACTGCCTTGTGCTGTACGGTAAGTTGCCGGTCCGGTAAAACTTCCATTGGGAATATCTTCTGCAAGTGCAACGCGTATCGGCTCAAGTGATCCTTCTTCTACACTATCCGTACCTTCGAAGTTATTCAGCGCTGTCGCCGTAAAGCCCGGGCTGACGAGGTTGACCTTAACATTTGTATTTTCCAGTTCATTTGCAAGGGACAGGAAAACACCGTTTAAAGCTGTTTTGGAAGCCCCGTAAACGGCATCAAATCCGCTGCGAAAGGCATTTTCAGCATCTGCATTAAGGGTCAGCGAACCCAGCGAACTTGAAACGGTTACGATCCTTGCTGCTTTTGCCTTCCGCAACAAGGGCAAGGAAGCCTGTGTTAGGGCAAGGGTCCCAAAAACATTGGTTTCCCAGACCTGACGCATCTCTTCTATTGATGCTACGCTTGCCTTCTGGGCACCAAGAATCTCCCAAAGGGTACGGCCGGGAATCCCTGCATTTGAAATTGCCGCATTATTGACCAGCAACGTAAGATATCCAAAATCATGCGCTATTTTACTTACTGCATGTCTGATTGAGTCGGGATCGGTAATATCCAGCTGAATAGCTTGTGTTTTACCCCCTATCTCCTGTGCAGCATCTTCTCCTTTCAGTAAATTTCGTGATCCAACATACACATCATATCCATTTTCAGCAAGGGCTTTGGCTATCTGAAAACCAACACCTGTATTGGCTCCTGTAACAAGGGCTACTTTTGTTTCATTTGTCTGCATGTCTACTTATTTTAAATTTAATAAGACAAATTTCTTCATCTATGAGCAATCATTTGTAGTCGAATCGGGGAAATTTCTAACTAAATTAGGGGTAATGGCCTTCATAACCATCCAAATCGATAGCTTCCAGCAAAAAGAAAAGACCAGAAACCTCTGAGAAGCCCGGTCTTTTCTAACTAAGTTATCCATCAAATGGATTATTCTAAGGACAGGATTGAGCTGGACATCGTTTGAAAAAATTTCAATTAGTGGTTTGCCGATACCGCTCAAACTTTTGGGGTCTATACCTAGGGAGGAAGAGATAATGACATTTCTGTCAATTTATCATGTAAAATTTGACAGTTTTGCTGCAAAAATTTCAGTTTTTTAAGCGCGGTATTTTTTTTGTAGGATTTTTAATACAGTCGGCCGACTGACAATTATAATTTATTGTTATACTTTCATTAAAAGGAGGTTACTATGAAACTTGCAAAAAGAAATTGGAACAATTTTTCACTTTTTTCGCCCATGTTTGATAATTTTAACCGTGAGCTTTTAAACTGGGACAACAAAAATTACTCATCAACAAGTACCACTGTTCCTGCAGTCAACATCAAGGAAAATGCAGACAGCTTCGAAGTGGAGGTCGCCGCACCCGGCATGGCCAAAGAGGACTTCAAGGTGACACTCGACGGCAATCTATTGACCATATCTTCAGCTAAGCAAGAAGAAAACGAGGAACATCAAGACAACTATACACGCCGGGAGTTCAGCTACCAATCTTTCCAACGCAGCTTTGAACTTCAGAAGGAGGTTGTCGATCAGGACAATATCCAGGCACGCTATGAAAATGGTATGCTCCGACTGACCATACCAAAGAAAGAAGAAGCCAAACAGAAAGAACCGCGGATGATCGAAATATCCTAAAAATCCAGATAGCAGCTTTAACTTGGTTAGCCTCCCCTGGAGGCTAACCTATTTTTCAGTCTTTAATATAAAGATTATGAAAACATCCAATTATTATATTGAATTACAGATGTTCTGCCACGGACGTTACATCACCATTGCCAATTTTGATAAGAACAGCTGTGAAAAGATTATTCATGAACTATTTGATGAACTACGCGGTGAGCCCGAGGCCTCCGATAGGAGACGATTGCGCATCAATCTTCTGCTGAACGACACCGCAATTCCGAAGACGCAGTTACGGTCCATACACTGTACACTGGATGAATTGGCCGAGAATACCAAGATGATCATCAAGAAGACCTTCCGCTCAATCAACTTTGACTGATGTCAGCCTGCAACGACATTTACCGCCGACTATCAGCTTTTAGACCATTTAAACACATTTTTTTTACATTACTTTTTTTATTTCAATCTTGATTTTTATCAAATTGATTTTTAATTTGGGTGCGGTTTTTCAAAAAGGTAGCTGATACCCAAACCGACATTTTTTAAAAGCTAATATTCTATTTAAATATAAATTTTAGTTATTGGATCATGTTAACAGAATTACTAATTACAAACACAGACCGACGTTTTTCTTTCAGGCCATTTTTTATCGCACTTGTTGTGCTGGCCAACAGTTTCAATCTATCGGGGCAAACTACAAAACCCCTTAAATCCGGTTTCGAAGCGAGGCTCATCAATATTGAAGCCCCCAGCAATGAACCCTTTCGTTATACAACGACCCTGACCAATGGATCCGCCCAATTGGTTAACTACAACCTGAATGCCCAGCTGCCCGATGGATGGCAGATCAGCTACCGCGTAGAAGGGTCGCAGGTGACTTCCCTGCAGATGCAACCCAATAAAGCCCAGGAAATCAGCATTGAAATCAGCTGTCCGATCACGGCCAAACCCGATAAATATAAAATTCCGGTACGGGCGATCTCCCCGACCGACACCTTAAAGCTTGATCTCGAAGCAGTCGTTAAAGGCTCCTATGCCCTCGAGTTGACCACCCCCAGCGGGCGGCTGAGCGACGAAGTCGTATCCGGCAGCAGCAAGGAAATTCTGCTTAAAGTCAAAAACACGGGCACCCTGCCACTCAATGCTTTGGAACTGACGTCCCAATTACCCAGCAGATGGGAAGCAAGCTTCGAACCGTCGAACATCAAACAGCTCGAAGCAGGTAAATCTATCGACGTCAAAGTCAACCTCAAAGTTCCCGACAAGACCATTGCCGGTGACTATGCGGCAAAATTTGAGATCAAGTCATCCAATAGCAACGCCGACATTTCATTCCGTATGATTGTGAAGACTTCTTTGCTTTCTGGCTGGATCGGTATGCTGGTCATCGTTTTGGCCATTGGTTTGGTGTATTTTCTCATCCGCAAATACGGCCGCAGATAAGGGCGCAACAAAAAGATTATCATGATGAAGGATCCTATCATTCAATTGACAGGACTAACAAAACGCTATGGCAAAGTAACCGCCGTAGACCAGTTGGACCTGCACATTTATCCCGGAGAGATCTTTGGCCTGCTCGGCCCCAATGGCGCCGGAAAGACCACCAGCATTCTCATGATGCTGGGCCTGACCGAACCCACAGCTGGCACCGCCTTTGTCTGTGGACATAATGCCACGCGCAATCCGATCGCGGTGAAACACAAAGTCGGCTACCTGCCTGACAATGTGGGCTTCTACCCGGATATGACAGCGCTGGAAAACCTAAGCTTCATTGCCCGGTTAAATGGACTTACAGAATCCCATGCCCAAGCTGCTGCAAAAGACATGTTACATGTCGTTGGACTCGAACGGGAAATGCATAAAAAAACCGCTGCGTTTTCCCGTGGGATGAAGCAACGGCTAGGTTTGGCTGAAGTGCTGATCAAGGCTCCCGAGGTTGCCATCCTTGATGAGCCAACGCTGGGTATTGATCCCAAAGGTGTTGACGAATTCCTCGAACTCATCAAACAGCTCAGCAGAGAACACAACCTTACTGTACTGCTTTCTTCACATCACCTTCACCAGGTGCAGCGTGTATGCGATCGGGTGGGTATTTTTGTTGGTGGAAAGCTGCTGGTCGAAGGATCTATCGAAAGCCTATCCCAAAATTTACAGCAACAGAAAGGCATCAGCACAGTCATTACTCTTGAGCATGCCCAGGGCAATCAAAAACGCTTTGAAGAAGTATTAAAGGATTTGCCCGGACTCCGTGATCTTACGATCAACGGATCCACGATCGAGCTAATGACCGACAGCGATACAACAGCAATGGCCGTGCGCCTGCTGGTGAACAATGGCGCCGATATTGTATCGGTGAACCGCAACGACTATCAGCTCGATGATATTTATAACACCTATTTTGAGAATAGCATAACAACAGATACTGTCTATGAAAAATCCAACGGTTTCTTCAAAAGATATCAATAAGCGACCAGCCGTACCGATGCAGGTGCTGGTCCGCAAAGAAATTGCCTCGCATATCCGGAGCTGGCGCTTTATTATCCTGATCCTACTCATCGTGCTGACCTTCGGCGCCTCCCTCTACGTATCATCCATGGGGCTCAAAAATGCTGTCAGCAATATGCGCGATCCCGATCAGTCATTTTTATATTTAAAGCTACTGACCATAACGGATAATTCTATTCCGCCGTTTCATGTTTTTTTAAACTTTTTAGCACCCTTGTTGGGCATAGCCTTGGGTTTCGATGCCGTCAATGCGGAATATAATCAAGGGACACTCACCCGTTTGCTGGCGCAGCCGATTTACCGTGACAATCTCCTGTTCGCCAAATTTCTGGCGCCGCTGGCCGTGGTAGGTACGTTATTTGTTGCGCTGGTCATGCTGATGATCGGTGGCGGTCTCCTGGGCACTGGTGTACGGATAGAACCGCAGGAATTGGTACGTATTTTGGGTTTCACCCTGATCAGTGTGCTGTATGTTGCCTTCTGGCTGAGCCTTTCCATCCTGTTGTCGATCCGCTTTCGCCAGCCGGCCACCTCAGCACTTACCGCAATCGGCATCTGGTTGTTTTTTACGGTATTTTTCCCTATCCTGGTCAACCTGGCAATACGTCCCTTTTTGCCCAATCCCAATTATATTTCTGAGCAGGAGTATATTGGCTATAATCAACTCATCTTAAATTTACTTCGCTTATCACCGAGCCAGCTCTATACCGATGCAACCACCACCCTATTGATGCCTTCGGTACGCAGCCTGGGTCCCATTTCGATGGAACAGATGGTCGGTGCCATCCCTTCGCCACTCTCCTTTCGGGAAAGTTTTCTCATGGTATGGCCCCAGATCAGTGGACTCAGCGCAGCCATGATGATCTGTTTTGCCTGGTCTTATTACATTTTTATGCGGCGGGAAATCAGAAGTTAAGAACCTCAACCAAAGCAGCTTATCAAAACTGTATTCATAAACTGTAAGGCGCACCCTCCCGTGCGCCTTTTTTTATTTCCTTTCAGCCCTTCCGTCCGGTCATTAATTTGTTCTCTCTGAAGAAGTCAAAGAGCAACAGGGGCGTTCACACGATAATAGAAAGGCGACATCAAGTCAAAAAACCACAGTGTCGCGCACAGGTTAATTGAAAAGACGATAGGAAGGTGATAGAATAATAATATACCAAATAAAAACAAATTAGCTCCATTTTTGGTATATTTGTATATAATAAATAAACAGCTGCACTTAAGAAATCAGGCTATGAAAATTCTCTTGACCGGTGTTACCGGGTATATCGGAAAACGTCTTCTGCCAGTGCTGCTGGAGCAGGGACATGAAGTGATCTGCTGTGTACGAGATAAGAATCGTTTTGACACCTCGGCCATCCCGGCAACTGTTGAAGTTGTCGAAGTTGACTTCCTGGATCAGGAGACCCTGAAAAATATTCCGGCTGAAATTGATATCGCTTATTTCCTGATCCATTCAATGGCTACGCAATCCGGTGATTTCCAGCAGATGGAAGCCCAATGTGCGACCAACTTCCGGGACTTTATTGAAAAAACCAACGCGCAGCAGATCATTTATCTGAGCGGAATAGTTAATTCGGATCACTTATCGAAGCATCTCGACTCAAGAAGGAACGTTGAAAACATCCTGGCAAGCGGCCGCATTCCGATCACCACGCTTCGTGCCGGTATCATCGTTGGCTCAGGGAGCGCATCTTTCGAGATCATCCGCGACCTTGTGGAAAAACTTCCCCTAATGATTACACCCAGATGGCTGAAAACAAAATGTCAGCCCATCGCCATACGCAATGTGATCGAATTTATGATTGGGGTCATCGCCAGACCCCAGACTTTTAACAAAAGCTATGACATCGGCGGTCCCGACATCCTCAGCTATAAAGAGATGCTGCTGCAATATGCTGCGGAGCGGAAACTCAGCCGGCATATCATTGTGATCCCGCTCATGACGCCGCGGCTCTCCTCCTACTGGCTCTATTTTGTGACTTCGACGTCCTATAACCTGGCTAAAAACCTGGTCGACAGCATGAAAGTGGAAGTGGTCTGTCAACCAAATCATCTGGCCGAAGAACTCGGCATCCAGCTGATCAGCTACCGTGCATCCATCCGCTTAGCTTTTCAAAAAATCGAAAGCGACAACGTGGTGTCCAGCTGGAAAGACGCACAGACCAGTAAAATTTTATCGGGCGGGCTTACCCGGCTGCTGGAAGTGCCCAGCTATGGCTGCTTTAAGGATGTCCGTACAGCCCCGCTTCCTGACAGTGAAGCGTCATTGACCAAAATCTGGTCCATTGGCGGCAATTCGGGCTGGTATTATGGCAACTGGCTCTGGAAAATCCGCGGCTTCATGGATCAACTGGTCGGCGGCGTAGGCATGCGGCGGGGACGCAAAAATAAAAGTGACCTTGCAGCCGGCGATGCACTTGATTTTTGGCGCGTGCTGATCGCAGATCGAAAAACGAAACGACTGCTACTCTATGCGGAGATGAAACTCCCCGGAGAAGCATGGCTAGAATTTAAAATCGAAGATAATATCCTGGTCCAGACCGCCACCTTCAGACCGCTAGGTATTGCCGGAAGGCTCTATTGGTATGCCGTATGGCCTTTTCACGGCTTCATATTTAAGGGCACGATCAACCGGATCGCTAACGCATAAAAAAGTATTCATACACTATGATTTATAATGAACAGGCCATTGTGGCATTTGAAAGAAGATACAGAGCTAATTTTATCAATTCGCTGGGCGGCTTTAAAAGTCTGGTATTGATCGGTACAAAAAACAGAGACGGCAGTGAAAATCTGGCCACCTTCAGCAGTTTGTTCCACCTGGGCGCAGATCCGGCACTCTGCGGTATCATACTCCGGCCGGCAACAGATTTTAGCAGCACACTGGAAAATATCCTAGCGCAGAAATGGTATACGATTAATCATGTTTCCCCCGCATTTGTACATCAGGCGCATCAATGCAGTGCCAAATACCCAAAAGGTGTTAGCGAATTTGAACAGGTTGGACTTACCCCTGAATATCTGGGAAATATTCCGGCGCCTTTTGTCCAAGAAAGTAAAATAAAATTCGCCTGCAATTTTGTTCAGAAAACAGCCATTGAGCTGAATGGCACGACATTGGTCATTGGTCAGATCAAGGCAGTTTTGGTACCGGACATCTATCTGAAAGAAGATGGCTATATTGATATCGAAGAAGCCGGGACAGTTACCACCAGCGGTCTCGATAGTTATCATACCACAAGCCGGATAGATCGGTTACCTTATGCAAAGCCTTAGGTAACCTTGGGCTGGAATTTACATTAGAGCGAAAAAGATTATCCGACTTTTATGAAGACTTTACTCCGCCGAATGGAAGATAATGCGATCCAACGTGGATTAATGTGCATAAAAATATCCCGTCAAATTCATTCAATTAAACATGCCCCTAAATTCCAGTGGTGTTTGAGCAGTTTTCTTCTTGAAAAGTTTGCTGAAACTTTGGGCATGCTCAAAACCCAGTTCATAAGCGATTTCGTTTACCGTAAGTTGTGTTGTTGATAATTTCTCTTTGGCTTTTTCAATAAGTTTATTGTGGATAAACTGTTGGGTATTCTGACCAATGAGCGCACGTAGCATGTCGCTTAAATAACCTGCAGAGAGATTCAACTGTTCCGAAAGAAAATGTACAGTTGGAACACCTCGAACAACCGAGTTATCATTGTTCAGATAATCATCTAACAGCGCCTCTGCCTTCTGTAAAATATCATTGTTTACATTTTTCCGAGTAATGAACTGTCGCTTGTAAAATCGGTTGACATAACTCAGCATTAACTCAATCTGGGAAATAATGACTTCTTGGCTAAATTCGTCTATCCGATTGTCCAGTTCATTTTTCATGATGTTCAAGATAGCTATCATCGTTTCTCTTTCCTGATCAGATAAATGTAACGCTTCATTCACAGAATAGGTAAAATAGCCGTACTTTCTAATTTTATGTGCTAAGGGAGAACCCAGGAAAAAGTCAGGATGAATCAGCAGCAGATAGGCATAGGTATCCTTATTATATTCTGTGCTACCCACCAATTGATTGGGTGCAAAGAAAAGCATACTTCCTTCATTAAAATCATAATAACCCCTACCGTACTTGAGTTTTCCGCTATTTTTTGTTATAAACGTTATTTTGTAGAAACTGAGGACATCATAGATTGGAGCCATATCGGTATTGAATGGGTTGTCCTGATTAAAATGAACCAGACTAATCAAGGGATGCTGTGGTTTTGGCAGGCCAAAAGCTTCATGACTCTCTGATATGGATATAAAGCGCCTTAACTTACCGTCTTTCTTTTTCATAGTATAAATTTATAAAAAAACCTGTAACGCATGATTACAGGTCTTTGAATCGGTGATTCTACCAGGGAACTTGACCGCCTTGTTCTGTTCGGTAAGTAGCCGGTCCCGTAAAGCTCCCATTAGGAATATCTTCTGCGAGCGCAACGCGTATCGGCTCAAGTGCCCCTTCTTCTACCGTATCCGTCCCTTCAAAGTTATTCAGGGCTGTAGCTGTAAAGCCCGGACTTACCAGATTTACCTTAACATTTGTATTTTCCAACTCATTTGCAAGAGAAAGGAAAACTCCATTCAACGCTGTTTTGGAAGCCCCATATACCGCATCAAATCCACTACGAAAGGTATTGTCCCGATCGGCATTCAGCGTTAGTGAACCTAGGGAACTTGAAACCGTTACGATTCTTGATTGTTTCGCATTCCGCAGTAAGGGTAACAATGCCTGTGTTATGGCAAGGGTGCCAAAGACATTGGTTTCCCAGACCTGACGCATTTCATCTATTGATGCAACGCTTGCTTTCTGGGCACTAAGAATTTCCCACATGGTGCGACCGGGAGTTCCAGCGTTTGAAATCGCCGCATTATTGACCAGCAAAGTAAGATACCCAAAATCATTTTCTATTTTACTTACTGCATTCTTGACTGAGTTGGTGTCGGTAATATCCAGCTGAATAGCCTGTGTTTTAAATCCTATCCGGTTGGCGGCATCTTCCCCTTTTTGTAAATTTCGCGATCCAACAAACACATCATATCCATTTTCAGCAAGAGCTTTGGCTATCTGAAAACCAACACCTGTATTGGCGCCCGTAACAAGGGCTACTTTTATTTCATTTGTCTGCATGTCTAATTATTTTAAATTTAATAGGACAAAGTTCACCATCTACAGATGGTCAATTGTAGTCGAATTGAGGAAATTTCTAACCAAATTAAGGGTAGATGCAAATTCAGCTATGACGAAGGTGACGGTTTGCTTTTTTTGACGTATAATAGATGATCATAGCACTTAGCATCATCAACATAGAGGCCAACAAGAACGGAGCGCCTGAAAACTTAAACGGTGCTTTATCATGTGTAAAGTAGTAAAAAAGATTAGTCATCATAGGCGGCCCAATGACTGAAGTTGCACTTACCAGACTTGTTAATGCACCCTGAAGCTCTCCCTGTTGATTCGAGGGGATACTTTTGCTGATCATCGACTGAAGTGAAGGCCCACAGATGCCACCCAATGAATAGGGGATAAGAAACAGCATCATCATCCAGCCTTCCGCTGCAAAAGAAAACAGGAATAAACCCAGTGCATAAAAAATCAAGCCATAATAGATACTTTTTTGCTCCCCTAATTTTGGCGTGGTCCATCTGATCAAAACACCCTGGACTAATCCAAGTAAAAGCCCCAGTACACCTAATGACATACCTACGATTCTTTCCGACCAATCAAATTTATACATGGTAAAGAAATGCCAGTTACTTTGTACGGCATGGAGTCCGATATAGACTAAAATTAATGCAATTACTAAACTTGAAATTTTTGGATGTTTTGCCAGCAATTTTAGTGATCCGATCGGATTTGCGCGTCGCCACTCAAAGGGTCGTCTTTTGGTTTCGTCCAAACTTTCGGGAAGAATGAAATAACCATAAATGAAGTTCAATAAACAGAGAACTGATGCAACATAAAAAGGAATTCGCGCACCATAGTGCCCGAGCAAGCCCCCCAGTACCGGCCCTATAATAAATCCCAGACCAAATGCGGCACCTATTAAACCAAAATTCTTCGTTCTGGTTTCATCCGTAGATACATCGGCAATATATGAACTTGCTGTTGATATGCTGGCTCCAGTGAGACCCGCTAGGATGCGTCCGACAAATAGCCAACCAATAGAAGGGGCCAATGCAAGTAAGAGGTAGTCCAATCCAAACCCCAGGAGCGAAATTAACAGGATCGGACGTCTTCCGTACCTGTCACTGAGATTGCCGACCAGCGGTGCACATATGAACTGGGTGAAAGCATAGGCAAAACCCAACCAACCACCATATGTCGCTGCTTCAGTGATGTCACCATGGATAAGTTCGCCGACAAGTTTAGGTACAACGGGAAGTATAATTCCCCAACCTGTAATATCAATTAGCAACGTGATAAATATAAAACCAACGGCTGCTTTTTTCGCTGTTTTTTTCATGGCATAAAAATAGACAGCGTCAAAAAAGTAGGCATTGACACCTTAATGGGATTTACGTGCAATTTTTAAGGTGATTTGTCGATTATCTATGGAAGTTTGGCTACGTTCCTTTGATTCCGATAGGATGTTGGAGATACCCCACTAATTCTTTTAAAATACCGACAGAAGATACTGGTTTCCCCAAAGTTTAACGCATTGCTGATTTCCTTGATCGATAGATTGGTCGATTTAAGCAACGTCTTAGCTTCCAAGATCACAACATGATCAACCCATTGCGCTACCGATCTACCCGTTTTTTCCTTCAGGAAAGTGGAAAGATACTGTGGTGTTAAATGCAATTTCTCCGCGTAAAAATTAACGTTCCTGTGTTCCTTGGTGTATTTTAAAATTAATTGATAGAAATCATCGATAATCTCGTGTGTGCGGCTTTTTAGTAAACTCTTGGAATTGGGCAGTTCCGAATACAATTCGGAGATCATATTGATCATGACCATGACCAGATGTCTAAGCATTTCGGCTTTATTCGGGCTGGGCTTTTTATTGTAAAATCCTTTTATCAAAGATAACAGTTCATTTTGCAGCCTACCTTCGTCCTCTTGAAGCCTAACTACAGGTTGCCAGCGTAGCTGATCATTCATTACAAATTCACGCAACATTGGAAATGCGGACATAAAATCTAGCGAGATTCCAATTGTGACGATCTCTGCGTCGTCACTCAGGTATTTTGTATTCATTAATAACTGCGGTGGTAAAACAGCTATATCACCGGCCTTTATTTCGTAATCCAGGAAATGGATCTGCATTTTCATAGCTCCTTTTAGCATGAAACCAAGTAACAATCCGTCAAATAACCGGCTATGCTCGGTATACCCTGCACTTGATCCGGCCAATTGATGGAATACAACGATACCGTCTGTCTTTTTTGAAGGATCAATAGGATATAATTGATAAACGTTATCGAGTGTTATAAATAATGCCATGTACAAATATTGAAAAAATATTTTTTTTGATCCGTATTTTGAGTGACACAAATCAGAAGCAGATGACAACACGAAATGAGGTAATCAGGGACTCCCATAAAAGGATGACAATTTGTACTAAAGCCGATATCGAAGGGATAAATTGCGCCAAATTTCTGTCGCAAAATGCTGATCTGAATGCCTGTTTTCAAAAAACCAGTGGTCACCTCTTTTTACCAGATTTTGCTCAATTCCATCGAGCAAAATGGGCAATTCCGTATCGAGCTTGGATAAAGACTTTTTCAACAACACCAGCTGATAATCCTGTCCTTTGTACGTTAAACGGAACACCTGTGAACGATGTGGTTCCCCGCTTATCCCGTCAATTGTGCCTTGCATAAATATAGATCCTCTAAAATTTTTAAAATACAGCAATTACGCCAATACGAATATGCTAAAAAGTATGTTAATCGAGCACAAATCAGCTTCCTATTTCATACTTTTTTATAACGAATAACAACAAATAATCGTGCCAAAAGATAGATGTTCTTTTATAAAATGTATTCTTTATCTTTGGCCTAATGGACATCAATAAAAAATTTGGCAGTGCCGCTTTTGGCGAAGACTTCATCTTACAGGCGCTGAGCAGTTCTCCCGAGCCGACGTCAATCTATACTGGAACCGAGATGACCATTCAGTTTGCCAATGCGGGCATGCTTTCCCTATGGGGTAAAGATGCATCCGTTATTGGAAAAGCGCTGATCAAAGCTATTCCGGAACTGGAAGACCAGCCATTCCTAGCTATTCTGCAAGAGGTCTGGCGAACAGGCAAATCCTATTCCGTTACCGAGGCACCAGCCCGGCTCATTAAGAATGGTGTTCCGGTGACTGATTATTTCGATTATGAATATAGAGCCCTATTAGACCAAAACAATAAAACCTGGTGTATTTTAAATACAGCCCGCAACGTTACCTTAAGAAGGCAGCATCAGCAACAAATACAGGAAAAAGAAAAAAAGGAACAAGGTCTTATGGAGGAAATGGCGGCAACGCTAGAAGAATTGACCGCTACAAATGATGAACTCAACAGTTCCTTACAACTTCTGGCAGAAAGCCGTGAGCAGGTGCGGACAATTATTGAGCAGGCACCGGTCGGCATAGCGATGCTTAAGGGACCGGAGTTAATCATTGACATAGCCAATCCGACCATATTAAAAATCTGGGGACATCAATTAGCGGATGTGCAGGGTCTACCCCACGAAACTGCAAGGCCCGAGCTGCAAGGCCAGCCCATGAGCCAATGGCTCCGGGAAGCGTTTGAAAAAGGCGAACGGAAAACAAATAATGAACTTTCCATCCTACTGCACCATAAGGACGGTCTGCGGGAGGCTATTGTAAACTCCATCTATCAACCTATTTTTTCAGCTGATAACGACGTTACGGGCATTCTGATCATCCTGGAAGAAATTACGGACCAAGTCCTTGAACGGCGGAAAAGTGAAAAGGACCAACAAATGCTGTCCATGGCTATTGATGCCGGCGAGCTTGCAACGTTCTATTACGAACCCAAAAATAATCTGTTCTCCGGAAACGCCCTGTTAAAATCATGGTTTGGTTTGGCCGAAGAGGAGCAGCTGGATCTCTCGGCTGCTATTGCTTCCATTGCAGATCAGGATCAGGAACGTGTAAAGGCTGCCATAACTGATGCACTTAGTCAGGAGTCAGATGGCAATTACTTTATTGAATACCGTATCTTCCATCCACAAGATCCGAAAGGCAGACTCGTGCAGGCACGCGGTAAAGTGTTTTATGATGCCAAGGGAAACGCTGCTAGCCTCAATGGTACGTTAAGGGATATTACCGAACAGAAAGCTGAGGAACAGCGAAAAAATGATTTTATAAGTATCGTTAGCCATGAACTGAAGACACCGCTGACCTCCATAAATGCTTATCTTCAATTAATGCAGCGTCAAGCATCCCTTACAACGAATACCAATTACCAGGACATTACGATGAAATCTCTTCGGCAAGTCCGCAATATGAAGAGCTTAATCAATGGATTCTTGAACATCTCCCGGTTCGACTCCGGCAGAATGGTGATAGAAAGAGAAGTGTTTGATCTAAAGGAATTATTTGCTGAACTTGAAGATGAATTTAAATTAAGGATCAGCACCCATCAGATTGATGCTGACCTGACGCAAAGTTTATCCATTGATGCTGACCCGAACAAGATTTCGCAGGTAGTCCAAAACCTGGTGGAAAATGCAGCTAAATATTCGCCGATAGGAACCCAGATTACATTTGGCTATTTGCCCACGGCAAATCAGGAAGTAGAGATTTTTGTCAGTGACGAGGGTATGGGAATTGCCGAAGAAGACCGGGATCAGATATTCGAGCGATTTTACAGGGCAGGAAAAGATAGGGTCGGAACAATCTCTGGATTTGGCATAGGCCTTTATCTCTGCCGTGAAATTGTAGAACTGCATAACGGACAGATCGCTGTGGAGAGCAACTCGGCTGGAGGAACTACATTTAAGGTGCGGCTTCCCGCCCAGTAATCCCCGCCTTGATTTCGTCGTTGGTATGCCGCAACATCTGATCACTCCTGTTTAGGCTAAAACTTCGGTAGCATCATACGCGCATAGCCGGGTGTTATCGATACAAAAGACAGTCAATTGGCGGATTTATGGTATTTCCCCTACATTCCATGTATCATGCGACAAAATTCGCTTTGGAGCGGGCTAGTTGGATGATAAATCGGAAGCAATTAATAAAGGGGCTTCGGCAAACTAAATGAAGCCCCTATGAAACTACAACGGTAAAACTATTTTCATTAGCGATTCAACCGGAACGGTATTTTTCACCACCATCTGTACACTTGGATTCATATCGCTGTGTAACAGCATATTTGTATTAGAGACGGTACCTACCACATTGCCGTAAATATCCATGACCGGCCCGCCGCTTGATCCCGTTGCATAATCGGCGGAAATAGCCATCATTTCCCGGTACATTCTATTGTTTGGTTCTCCAGTCTGCTCCATATATTTATTATTTACATAGCCCTGTGAAAAATAGTAATGCATACCCTTGGGGTGACCGAGCACGTAAACCTGATCACCTACCTCCGCACGTTGTGCTAAAGGTAAAGCTGGTAGCTCGTCCCCTTTGGTTTCTAGCTGCAAAATAGCAAGGTCGTCTATTTTCGAAGAAGCTAATATTGATATCACATTATACGTTTTTCCGTCAGACAGGCGCACAAAGAACCCCTTGGGTTTGTTGCCGTCTTTCATAAAAGCATAGGTGGCCATCACGTGATAATTTGTGACCACTATACCCTTAGGATCAATGACATAACCGGAAGATTCGCTGATATGTACCTTATCACATTTTGGACATAGGTATGCGCATCCTGTAATAACAGTTGCTTGTTTCGCTAATTTGTAAAGGTCATTAGCCTTTAACACGCGCTTGAATGGCTTTATTCCATTAAATTTGACGATACTTCCCCCTTGTTTCAATTGATTTTGTGCCAAATCTATACTCAGCGTCCCGTCCGTCGCAAGTAACGAATCTACCGAATGTTCGTATGCCGCTAAGATCTTTACATCATTTGTAAAAACTTGGGCTTTTCCTTTTCCGACGATCATGACAGAAGCCGCAATAATTGCAACCAAATATTTTCCAATGTTTATTTTAAGCATATCCTATATTTTTATGTATTCTCCGCGCAACAGGCGCGCGGAGATATGTTTATTTGATGTTATCTGCATATCCTTGATACTGTGCCGATTCCTTTTTGAGGCGGTTGGACTGATCCTGAAAATATGCTTTGATAGCAGCGTATTGTTCGGGTGTGGCTTTCTTGAGCTTAGCCGACAGAATACCATCCAAAATACCTTTGAAAACATCGTCTGAGCGCAATCGTGCAATGTATCTCTTATAGTAACGGATCATTCCATCTAAATCATTGTTTGCGACATATAGTGCTATCCTGCACATGTGGTGTTCGGGTACGTTGGGATCTAACTTCAACAGAGAGATGGTATAAGCAATCTCCTCCACTTCTTGCGACGTATAAAAAATATTGTAGCGAGCACCGTTTTCATTGGCAATGCTATACATATCCTTTCTGACTTTATCAAAGATGATTCTATTGGTTATTTCCGAACCCATTGCCTGGTCTATACGTGCTTTTTCCAGCATCAACTTTCTAAAAAACGGACTACCAAATTTTGCTGTGCCCAAAGCCAGTTCCAGGTAATTTTTGCTGAAGCGCTCAAAATCTTGCGCATTTTCAAACAACTCATCCAATACTGTACCGGGATCCTGGGAATTTTGGTATAAAGCCAATGCATAAGGCATTCCCGTATCCATGCCCTTTTTTTCCTCATAAGCCGCCTTCAGGCCAGGAAGTGAATTTTTAGGATCAAGCGCGGTAGTCACCTTTTCGATAAATTCTTCCGCCGTAGATTTGCCAACGACCCTATTAATTTCTTGCCCTTTAGCATTGAGGAGTAGAAAAGTTGGATAGGCTTTTACATTGTACTTTTTCGCGATCTCCTTCCCTTCCCCTTTCTCCATATCAAATTTTACCGACACAAATTTGGAATTGAAATAATCACCGGCGATTTTTTTAGGAAATTCCATCGATGCCATTTCGATGCATGGAATACACCACGACGTATAACAATCGACCAAAATCAGCTTGGGTTCAGCAGGATTGCTCGCTTTGGAAATGGCCTCATTTAAGGTAATGGGCTCAAAATTAATCCCCTGTGCAGATACAGTCACCTGCCATAATAAACAGCACGCGAATAGAAACGCTGTATAAATTTTATTCATTTTATTGTGTTTAAGCTAATTTTAAAGTTTTGACTCAATTAGTGTTTTCAATTTTGGATCTGAAGGCCTCGGCGCATTGAAATTCACCGTTTTACCATTTTTGTCAAACACAATATATCTCGGAACCTCAGCAACTTCATAATCCTGCATAAAACGAGGCTCACTATTTGAAAACAATTGAATACCGGACAACTGTTTTTGTTTGACCATGTTCTGCCATTTTGCCTTATCCGTATCAATGGATAAACTGATAAAAACGACATCTTTTCCTTCAAATTGCTTCTGCAAGTTTTCTAACGCAGGTATCTCAGCAAGACAAGGTGCGCACCATGTTGCCCAGAGATCAAGCAAGACAACCTTTCCAAGATTTTCGGAAAGACGATGCGTCTTACCATTGATATCTGGGTATGCGAAATCAATCCATGACCCACCGGCAATCTGTAAATAGGCACGACGGAGCAATACAGCTAGTTCTTTTTTCTGCGCGTCATCCATCATATATTTACGATTACCCTCCAAAAATTTGACTAGACTCTGCGTCACTCCGCGCTGAGCGTGGGCTAATATAAATTTTGCACGCAGCTGGTCGTCTGCAATTTCCGGCACCAGCATTTCGCCAGCAATCCCCTGCTCGTTGTTGTAAAGAATATGTTTAACAAAGCTAAAATTGGCCATATAACTATAGGCCAAAGGCAGAGACCACAGATTCGCATCGGCAAATTTTTCTCCATTGATCAATTTGACTATCTGAGGAGGATATTCATTTTTGGATTTTAAAGTAAGACCTGAAACCAGCGGCTTTAAAATATCAAACTTATAACTGTAAGGCAGTAAATATTTGACCTGCTGATCAAAGCTGTTGTTACCTGTATGAATATTTTTCACAAAATCTTGTACTGGTTTCTCTAATGAATCCAAAAGGGTAATATAGCGGTCAGTAGGCAGTGTATAGCCCTTTTTTGTATAGCCATAGTTTCTTAAAGGGGCAATGAGCTTGAACCAAGCTGCAAAAACCTGGTTTTCTTTGCTCACGTTGCCCGAATAATTTATTTTACCATCTCCGGCTTCAATAGACAATTTTTCGCCAGGGCGTATATACACAGGATATTGCTCATCGAAAACGCCAATATATCGGATCACATTTAGATCAGCGGGCTTTAGTGCCGACTGGAAGGTTTGATCTGATTTTGATTTTAGCATTTCTTCAACGACGACCGGACCACCCTCATTTGGCTTGGAAAAAAACACCCGGTCCACATCTACGCCATTCGGTAAAATCCTTTGGAATTTACCTTTGATCAATGCTGTCTGTGCCGACAGTGATGTTGACATAGCAACTGTAAACATTAACATTACTATGTTTTTCATTTTATTTGTTTGTTTGTTCATTTTAAAAATTGCTTAATTATTGTTTTATTTAACACGTATTCCCTTATTGTATTTTTAAATTCATTTGCTCCAGTATCTGCCGCATGATCGCATACTTATCCATAATACGCTGATTGTCTCCATATTTCTGTTTAAACTGCGTATCTGTATTCACCACAGCCGCTTCGAGGTACATACACACGTCCATCCATGTTGACATCGGCGTATAATAAGCGTTTCGCGGATCAGTAGCCAGAAAGCCTATTGCTTGTGTGGTGATTGGAACACCGGCAGGAAGTCCTTTCACGTAGGTGTTTAATGAATATATATAAAGGCTATAAGCATCACGATCGGGCACATACTTTCTGGACACTGCGTAAAACTTGTCCAACAAACTATTAAATCTGCCATCTAGAATTGTATTGGTTAATATGGCTCTCAAAATTGCACCCTTGTAATTTGCCCTTGTCGCCGCATCCATGCCCGGGATTTTGGATACCTGCGCGATCACAATGGTGTTGAATCCCTTAAAAGCATAAGGTCCAAAGGCATTGCTTGTCATATTTTCAACCAAAAGAATACTTGGTATATGGATTCCTTCGGGAAGCATGGGTATAATCTCGGACTTAAGAAAAGTAAGCGCGGCATGCACATCCTCTTTTTTACAATAGGAAAATGACTGTACTAAAGGTGGGGCTCCACTCTGAATCCCGCCCAAAGAATAACTCATGGATAATTTTTCATAATGGATGTATTCTTTACCAAAAACATCTATGCGCTGTTGCGAACCGAGCGTATCATTTGCAAACACCGGTATTCCCGTTTCTTTGAAGAAAAGGTATCTCGCATGGGTTGAAGCATCATTGGCATCATCTTCTACCACCAACCAATTTTTATCATAGTCGTTAAAAGTGGTGGTCTCCTCTTTGCTACACGACAGCGTTAAAGCAATGACCATTAGCGGAATTATAAAATGTATATTTTTCATAAAGATGGAATTACAAGGGTTGAACAGCACGAACCGGACGGATAGGATTTGTTAAATCACCACGATTAAACTCAATTGCATAGTTAGGGATTGGAACCTGCCAACAAGCAGGGTCTTTGTCAATAGATTGGAGTACAAAATATCCTACGCGCGTGTGCGTGTTAGATTGTGCATCGTAATTGTATGTCGGGTGTTCAATGGTAAATGAAGCTGCGAGCGGGTACCTGGTGTTAACTGCATATCGTCGCAGATCAAACCAGCGATGGCCTTCAAAACACAATTCACGACGTCTTTCTTTGCGGATAAATTCAACCAGCGCTGCATTGGACTGTGGCAAGGTGCCCGCAGCAGCAGTTTTAAACCGCTTTTGACGGAGGCTTTGGAGTTCACTTCGTGCCTGAGCATCTGAGCCTAGCATCGCCATAGCCTCTGCCCGGTTCAATAGGACTTCAGCTGCACGGAAAGAAAAAAGACAAGAGACCTGTTCGGGATCATTATTTGTTCTCCAGGTACGATATTTTGCTGGCAACCAGGCTTTATTTTTTGCAGAACGCATAAAAAAAGCCGTTGGTCTTAAATCATCCTGCTCGAAGCTTTCCATCAGATTATCTGAAGTTCTGTATGCCGATGCACGGCGGTCATTGCCACCATATGCACCAAGAGAATCATTCATAAAAACCGTAGGAATTACATTTGGCCCCATGGTAAATACTGTCTCACTGGAACTACGTGCACTGAAATTGGAATTTTGTACATATTGGTTCAGATCGGATACAGCATAACCCATCGACTCAAATCCGTCCAATACAGTCAATACCTTTTCGTAATCTTCCGTATAAAGATACACCCGGCTCTGTAAGATTTTTACCGCAGCAATTCCAACCTGTATTTTGGAAACAGGATTATAGTTGCTGAGATAGTTTGCTGCTTGGTCGAGATCTGCTACGATCTGTTTATAAATAGCTTCATTCTTATCACGTTTAAAATACCTGTCTTCCACCTTTTCACTGATCTTTAACGGTACTCCTTCGTCAGATGCTGCCGTCGACTTGCGATAAGGTGAGCCGTACGTATTTTGCAACAGGAAATAATAATAGGCTCTCAAAAAATAGGCTTCACCGCGCAGGTGCTTCAAATCATTGTCATCGGGAGTCTTTTCAGCTATATTTGTGGCCTGAAAGAGTATCGCGTTCAGCGCACCAATTCGTTTGTACAGCTTTCGCCAAAGCACGTCTTCCCATTCCATATTGAGAATATTACGTGTAGGTTCCTGGCTCCAATTGTGGAATCCGGATAACATATAGAATGGAGTAGCTTGATCTGTTGCTACATGATCAACCAAAAAAGGCTCACTGTCATCATCCATGACGTGTAACCACGGAGCCGTAATACCTGTCTCTGAGGTTAATGTTCCCATGGTTGCCTGACTATAAATAGAAAATGTAACGTTATTTATATAGGCTTCGCCGATCATTAAACTCTTTAGATCTGCTGTGGTCTCCACATACTTTTGATCCGTTGCATATTCTTCCAAAAATTTACCACATGATGTTGTAAGGCAAACCAATGGTACTATCAAATAAATAAATTTCATAATAGACTCGATTTAAAATGATACATACAGGCTTCCGGAAAATGTAGGCCTTACTGAAAGATTAATATTGGGTGTAGAACCTGATTGTGTTGGATCTTGGCCTTTGAGTTTTTTACTGCTCAACATAAATAAATTGGTGCCGGTAATACTGACATAAGCCGTACTGAAACCAAGTTTCCGAATCACATTCTCGGCAAAGTTATACCGTAATGAAGCCGACTGTAACTTAAGATGATCTGCACTTACCAACCGCACATCCGAATTATCGTACATTTCATATACATTTCCACCCAGACGATAATTTGTCGCAGGATACATTTCCCACCATGACACGTTGGTATTGTTTGAAGCCTGCAGGCCAGGTATATCGGTATAGGCTTCGTCGCCAGGTTTGCGCCACCTACTAACAAATTCTTTGCGCATATTCTGTTGCGGATAGACATTGGTCGATGCGTATCCGGAGGCAATTTTCATTAAACGGATTTTATTACCTAGGGAATAGGTCAGATTGAAAGAGAATCCAAAGTTCCGCCAGCCAAAATAATTCGATAGTCCCCCCTGGATAAATGGTTCACGACGGCCCGATTCGCTCATCACTTCGAGGTAAACATCTTCTTTTTCCATTTGGGAATATTTCTTCTCATAAGCAGCCGCCTGCTCAGCTTCCGTCCCGTAAAAAATGGGGGATCCATCCACAGCACTCAGACCTTTGAACTTATACGAATAGAAGGTGTTGATCGGTTTCCCTGCCAGTTGGACCGTACCATTCAAGAAATTATTGTAGGTCAGATTGTCGATCAGCACATTATTTCTATTGTTGATGGCCCGGTTCAAAACTTTGTTCAGTACCTGGCCCAATTGTGGGTCAAAACGCCATACAAAACCACGTCGCGACTTGTTCAATCCAGCATTGTCGATAGCCGTGATGCTTAATGCAACCTCTACCCCTTTGTTTTCGAGTGTCCCACTATTGATGACATAAGACTGTATCCCATTGATCTCAGATACTGTTTTATTCAGGAAAGCATCTTTGGTTTTCTTGTAAAAGTAAGATAGCGTACCTTTCACTTTATTTCCAAAAAGAGCGAAATCAACACCTACATTAGACGAAGAGGTACGCTCCCATTTCAAATCCGGATTTGGATAATTTACGATATTGGAAAATGTCGAATTATAATAGGGATCGGTATTTAAAGATTGCCTGATGATCATATAAGCAGACTGCCCGGGAAGCATATTTCCTTGCCATCCCCAAGAAGCCTTCATGGCCAAATCATTTATCCACTTAACTTTATCGAAGAGATCTTCTTTCATATTCCACCGACCGGAGAGTGCCCAGATCGGCATAAATTTGTTGTTGGAGCGTCTACCGAACAAGTTTGACTGTTCACCGCGCACATGTACATTGAATATATAACGGTCGTTCCAGGAGTATCCAGCTGTACCATACCAAGCAACTTCATTGGTCAATTGCCTGCCGTAATACCCCAATGCAGGCTTACTGGTCATCCATTGCTGATAATAAGCTGTATAATCAGTAGGTACGATATCAAAATACCCACCCATCTCCCTAAAATATCCTCTTCGGGTAATATTAAATTCATTGTATTCATTGGACTTAATTTCAATACCTGAAGTTGCAGATAAGGAATGCTTTTTTTCTTCTCCGAGCGATGTGATATAATTGGCTTGTAGGCGTGCGGTATAATTGTTATTGCGCGATTCACTTCGCTGCAGTTCACCACCGACCGGGCTAAGGTCACTACGCAAGGATTTATCAGCGCGCAGCTTATGGATATAATAGGTATCTTTGGTGTAATATAACTCCCTGTTATTACTGCTGATGCCATAGGCAAATGTCCCTTCTACATCTAAACCGCGAAAGATCTTATACCGAAGTAAAGCTTTGATGTTTGCGGATATGAGGTCGGTCGCATCTGCGCTATTTTCCTGCTCTTTCAGTATATTGTAGTCATAAAACAGGGAACCATCAGTCCTCGGATAAAAGAATAGGCTTCCATCAGGATTATAGGCAGGTACAGTTCTGCTTGTATTATATGCATAGTTCATTACACCCAAATCCGATGGTGAATATTGCTTTTTTGAATAATTGCCGTTAAAGGAAATCTGAGCCATGAACTTTCTATAATCCGCCGTTAGGTTCATCATTGCCGAGTAGCGTTTTCCTCCCTCACCTTTAATCACGCCGCGTTCATCTTGATAGCCGAGGGATGAGTAATACTTAACATCCTGAGCACCTCCGGAAAGACTTAGCGTATGATTTTGTGAGTAAGAGTCCTTGGTGAGCAGTCCAAGCCAATCTGTATTGACATTGGCATAATAGTCACTCTGTTTTTTAAACTCAGGATAATCGATCAGCCCTTTGTAATAGTCCTGAAGTGCTTTTTCATACCCTGCCCATTGGGTTACATTATTGTATTGCATGCCGCGCTCGATCATTTCACGGGATACATCCATGCGTTCCTGTGAATTCATCATATAGATATTCCGGTCCGAATAACGCGGCCTTCTGGTATAAGTTGCCGTTGTTGAATAGCTAATCGTAGGTTTACCCGGCTTCCCTTTCTTTGTGGTAATAACGATAACACCATTGCCTGCTTTGGCGCCATACAATGCTGTAGCCGATGCATCTTTAAGGACATCAATCTGTTCAATATCCTCGGGGTTTAATCCTGCGATGGCATTACCTAGCAAGTTAACAAAATCAAGGTCATTGATCTGCTGGGGATCCACATTTACTGGATCTGTTAAAACTATTCCGTCCAGCACCCACAATGGTTCTCTATTGCCCAAGATTGTTGAGGTTCCGCGGATCCTTAATTTCGGTGCAGCGCCCACCTGTCCAGAGTTCTGCATAAAGATCATCCCAGGCACACGCCCTTCCAATAATTTATCAATGGTGTTGATCCCTGGTGTCAGGATATCATCCATTTTTAGCGTTGTCACAGCACTGGTAAGATGTCGTTTATCAATTTTTTGATAACCGGTATTGACGACAACGTTGACCTCATCCAGTGTAGAAGCTGTCATCTTCAAGGTCACTGTCCTTGCTCGCTGCGCATTCACTTCTAACTTGGCATAGCCCAGATAATGTATTTCCAGCATGTTGTCGGCATATTGAGCCGGAATCACAAAGTTGCCAAACCGATCTGTGCTTGTAGAGAACGCCTCACCTTTCACTGAGATCGTGGCACCTATCAATGGATTACCCGATTCATTGGATACGCGACCATTAATCGGTGTGACTGATAAGAGGGATGAACCTTGCTTCGAAACAGACGGGCTATTGTCAAAAATAATGATCATACGGTCTTTAATCTCATAACTTAAAGGCTGTTGAGAAAATAGTTTTTTTAAAGCATCTTGTAAAGATGCGTTGACAACTTTTAAGGTTACAGGCTTTGCTTTTTTTAAGATCTGATCATTATAGGAGAAGTCATATCTCGTCTGTTTACTTATCATTTCGGTAGCCTCTACAAATGAGGCGTTTTTTAAATTCAGCGAGACCGTTTGCGCATATGATGTATATAGTCCACACATCAATAGGATGCATATAAACACTGTTCTGGTGAGAAATTTTGAAAACGTATATGGAATGGCTAGTTGATCATACCTCCGAGGCAATACACAGCTCCCCTTACCCTTGTGGAAAAGGAAATTATTCATAATTTTGTAATGATTAGATTTTTGATAGTTGTTTAAATATCGTCAGATATCGGATCTCTATGTTGGTGGTGTCCCCACACCATCAACTATTTTTATGAGAACCGATTTTATACATACAGTTCTTTATTTCATCATGCTAACACTCCTTCCTTTTACATTAAACTTTAAACCTGTAATTTTTTCCAATGCATGTATCACGGTTGAGAGATTGCTATCACGGGCAATAGAAGCATGTATTTTGATGCTTTCGGGAATATCTCTGTAATCGATTTCCAGGTCATACCATCGCTCGATCTGGCGCAACGCGTCTGGTAAGGGGGTCGACCTAAACCTGAATGTACCGTCTTTCCAAGCTGTATAGAGATCGGTATCCACATTTTCAACTGTTACCGTTGTGCCGTTATTGTTCGCTTGTTGCCGTGGGACCAAAACCTGTAATTTACGATCCGATTTATCGTTTATCTGAACCCGACCTGTAACTAAGGTCGTTATTGTGCTATTTTCATTGGCATAGGCATTGATATTAAACGATGTGCCCAATACCTTCACTTTCTGTGCCGCCGTATTGACAATAAAGGGTTGTTTGCTATTGTGGGCAACTTCAAAATATGCTTCACCCTTAAGTTCAACAACCCGCTCTTTTCCACTGAAGAATGTGGGATAACGTAAAGATGACTGCGCGTTTAGCCATACGCGCGTACCATCCTGAAGTGTCAGTTTATAATTTCCGCCTCTAGGCGTCAATAATGTCATCAATTCATTGGAAGCTATCTGGGCAAGCGTATCTCCATCTTTGTACCGTATACCGTTCCGATCTGAAATGACTTCCTCGCTTCTACCGTTCAAAGTGTAAACTGTACCGTCCGAAACAATAAGTTTTGCCTGCTCCTTGCCCGGTTGAATGTCCTGAAGTTCGATGGCTTTTGTTTTATCCGCTTTTAATCGGCTGAACATGTAAAAAGAAAAAGATCCCAAAATCAATAAACTTGCTGCAATACTGAATTTAAATCTGAAGGATCCAACCGTACGTTTTGAATCCGGTTCATCTTTGATTCGTTTTTCTATGTTTCTCCATGAATTTTCTTTTAGCTGCTCGAAGTTACTATGAACCGCCAAATTATCCAGAGAAGTTTCCATTTCAAAATATTCCTTTAAAAGGACATGCAATTCCGCATCATTTTCATCTATCCGACAATAATGACACAGGAGATTTAATTCCTCGGAACTTATTGTATTATTGAGGTATTTCAGAAATAAGTTTCTCATTTTTTTGTCGTTCATGTTATTTTCAAGAGACTTTTCTATGCTCTTTAATAATAAATACACATGATCAAGGAAAAATAGCACCCCTAAATAATTTTTTTTAAAAAAAATTAAGAGAAGAAGTAAAATGTTGAATTTTTAATTCAGAAAATGGAAAGTAACAGACCTAAATATAAGCAGATTGGAAGATTTTATCATCCAAAATAGCTACTTAATTAAATTAAAAACTACCAATGCAGGAAATTAATAGCGCGATCAGAATACGATCAGTCTTCAAAATTTCTCTAAGCTGTTTATTCGCCGATTGTATATGGTGGTTGATGGCCGACTCACTAATACTTAAAAGCTTACTTATTTCACGGTAACTTAAGCCTTCAATTTTATGCAGGCAATAGACTTCACGTTGTCTGGGTGTTAACCTATCGAGCGCAGTGTTTAAAATGGTCTTTGCGTTGGAAGCATTGTCCAAAGCTTCAAAAGGTGAATAGCTATCGTTCTTGGCAAACTCGCTCCGCATCAACTGATCATAGATGCTTTTTCGAAACACATTCTTCGCCAGATTGGAAGCCATTGTATATAGTAAGCCTCCAAAATTGCCCGTTGGATCTATAGTTTTACGGTTTTCCCATATTTTTACAAAAATATCCTGAAGCACATCCTGTGCTAGCTCCTCGGATTTGAGCAGGTAAACAAGCTTTAAGGTTAAACGACGATGATATAAATCGTAAAGTTCTTTAAACGCTTCCCTATCGCCATGCCGTAGTTTCTGTAATAAATGCTCTTCACTAGTGATAGATATTGTTTTCAAGTCAATAGATAGATTAGTAA
>JALAGS010000071.1 GCA_022712315.1 Sphingobacterium sp.
GTGTAATTGTAACGGATATATTAGGATGGTACCTCCTTAAAAACAAAAAGCCAGCTTTAAGCTGGCTTTTTGTTTTTAAGGAAAGCTATTTCTGTTTAGCCCACCAAAGCGGTGTTAATACTCTGTCAGCACCGCCTAATAAGTTTACAGCTTCTTGATATCCTGCTGGATCAGTATCCCTAAATGATGACGGGAACGCTAATCGCTGCGGGAAGAATTTGATGCTGCTTGTCATGTAATTTGCTGATGTAAGATCAGGCAAGTTCGGTAATGCGTTTTCAATAGCTGGATTCTCAAAGAATGGTAGTCCCAATCTTCTTTGGTCATTCCATGATTCTAATGGTAACCATGGTAAGTTAGCAATGAATTTTTGTGTAATAATCTTTGTTAATAAGTCATTACGCACTGTTCCATTTTTATAAAGTGTATTGACAGGATACTTGATGCTTGCGGTTCCTGCAACGTTTGTATAACCATCAATATAATTCATGGTATGGGAATCTCCGGGTTCAGCTACGTGTGTAAAGCTAACAGATGTACCGACACGATTATAATCTGTCGAATTAATATATTCAGTCGCAAATTGCCCTACGCCCCAGTAATCGAAATTGGCTTTAATCCCATTTTCATATGCGGCTTGCGCTGAAGTTCCAGTAGTCCAGCCTTTTAATGACGCTTCTGCTAAAAGAAAATAAGTTTCCCAGTTAGCAAAGAAAATACGACTATTTGCACTTCTTCTGAATTGTACACCAATAGCTGGAACTTTTCCAACAAGTGTACTTCTTAATCTGTTATTTGTCCCTTTTGCAGCCCAGTCACCTAATGAAAATGCATTCCAGGTATATTTGGTGTTGACAGCAATTTTGGTATTGCCATTGACCAAGGTATCGACGGTTGTTTCTGAATCGTCGCCATTCATAAAGAAATTCGGATTACTGAAATCGCCGGGGATGAAAAATGCTTTTAAGGCTCGTGGGTCTATTTTATTTGGAAGACCATCCAGCCAGTAGCCCGCAGAAGGGTCATTCGTCATTGTAGTGAAATGGTTACTATAGCGCTTCCCAATGTAATTGTCAGCCTTCACAGAAGATTTCAATGGCTCTGCAACTTGTTGCTCTGTTGGAATACCACCTAGACCAAGGTATAGATTGTTTAATGTAGCGGAAAGTGCCTGGTAATTCCAGCTCCGGCTCATAACGCCAGTTAATGGATCCCAGCCATCTTTTTCAGCCACAGTAAAATTATCGACTGTATTGATGATAAACTTATTGGACGCTACTGCTGCTTCAAACTCAGATTTTGCTTTTGCAGCATCTACTTCAGAAAGACGCATTGCAAGGCGCATACGCATAGAATTCGCATATTTGATCCATTTTTCATCATTGAAAGCATAGGCGCGGTCAAACTTCATGACATCGTCAGGTACTTTAATTCCTGATTTAATTTTGGATGTAGCATCTTTCAGCTCCTCAAAAAGATAGTAGTAAACATCTTTAACAGAGCTGTATTTAGGATTGACCCCTTGTGCGAATTCAATCGGCATAGGCCCAAAGTTGTCTGCTGCTTCGCTGATCAGATATGCTCTCCAGATACGCGTAATCTGGAGAAGATTGTTTGTATATTCTTTTGCCGATCCTGCATTGATCTCGTTAGTGGCAATCTCAATCCCTTTTGTTGCATTTTTGATCCATTCAGCTGAATATCTGTAATATTCTTTTGACCAATCGTCATTTACAGTTCCTGTCGCAAGACCATTGGTCATATGTTGTCGGCCTGTAGTTTTCCAGTCCAGAACGAAAATACGCTCCGCAATATTGGGATCCTGTTGAGCTCCAGTCAGGGAGTTGTTAAAAAAGAATTCAATTTTGACCTGATCGTCTGAGGCTTTATAGGGATTATTATTCATCTCATCAAACTTGGAACATGAGCTGATAACTCCCCCGATGAGTAAAGCAAAACTTATTTTTGATATGATATTTTTCATCTATTTAAATGTGTTTATTCATGAGCCTATTTTCTCTTGAAGGCATTCATGCCGCATCTCGCGGTTTCAATTGTGATAAAGCTATCCGATTTATTCGTTTCCATAGGAATCTGAATAGAATATGACGGCTTTATCTTTTTTATTTGATTAGAATCCTAACGTAACATTCAGAAAGAATGATCTGGATGTTGGCGTTGAAAAATTTTCAAAACCAGTTGCATTGGAGTTGATCGCAAATACAGATTCAGGATCTATACCGTTTGCATAACTCTTAATCATCCAGACATTATTTGCTGTCAAACTAACTTTAGCACGTTGTACGATACTGTTGCCAAGAATACTCTTTGGGAAATTATAACTTAATGTCACATTTCTTAAACGGATATTGGTAGCATCATATACGTTCTGTTCTGTAATACCATAGTTTCCTGAGGTAGATGTCACCTGCGTCCAATATAACTGTTGTGTGGTTTGAACAGTGTTTTTTGTATAAGATCCGTTGGAAGCAACTACTCCATCTACAACAAATGGAGTACGTTCTCCATTTGGAGCAGTAACGGCAGCATTACCATTCGCCTGTAAATTAAGATTGGTTCCGGAGAAAAACTCGCCCCCAAATCTTCCATCTACCTGAAAGCTTAAACCAAAGTTTTTATAAGCAAAATTATTGCTCCAGCCTACTAATGCCTTAGGTGCTTGGTTTCCAAGTTTATGTAATCCGCTCGCTGCTTGAGGCAATCCACTACCATTTAGGATTAATTGACCGTTGAATTCACTGTTAGGATCTTCAACACGTAAAAATTTAGTTCCATAAATATCTCCATACAATCCGCCTTCTAATGCTCTGATTGATACGTTGTCATAAGATCCTAATGGATACATATCTACCCCATCAGCTAAACTGATAATTTTATTCCTGTTTTTCGAGAAGTTTAAGCTGGAGTTCCAGACTAAGCCTTCCTTATTGGTTAAAACTCTTCCATCTAATACGATCTCAAAACCAGAGTTCTGAATATTTCCAGCATTGATTTTTTCGTATTCATAACCGCTAAAGGGATTGATTGGAAGATCAATTAACTGATTAGTTGCATTGGTTTTATACCAGGCGAAATCCAAACCTAATCTGCCGTTGAATAATCGTGTATCAAAACCAAATTCGATCGTTTTAATGAGTTCGCTAAGGATATCCGGACTAAACTTTGTGTTGCCCATTCCTGCGGTAGTGTTTCCATTTGGATCTTTTCCGATATTAAACACATTGTACAATTGAAAAGAAGGAAGGTCATTACCAACTTCAGCATAAGAACCTCTTAATTTAGCGAATGTTAACCAACTTGGCAGTGAACCACCATTTTTGGTAACCATATCTGATATTACCCATGATCCGCTGACAGAAGGGTAGAAGAATGACCTGTTATCTAATCCTAGGGCAGACGACCAATCGTTTCTTCCGGTCACATTAAAGAACAAGTAGTTGTCGTAGTTGATCTCGGCTGTTGCATAAAGTGAATTGATCTGTTTCTGTAGTAAGCTCTGTTCGATGGTAGGGAAAGACTTACTATTGTTGATGTAGAAGAGATTAGGTACTTGTAATTCTCCTGTACTAGCGTCGATTCCTGTAGATCTCGTCTTCATGATCTGTCCAAATAAAGAGGCAGATCCACCCCATTTCCCAACTAAGTTATCTTTACGTGCGTTTACCGCCAACGTGAAATTATTTTCAAAGAAGGTATTTTTTCCGACACCGTAGCTTCCGCCTGTAATCAATGGACTTCCACCATAAGTTTTGTTTTCGTAATTGGTGGTATACTGATCGCGACCGAATCTAGCTTCGGCATTTAACCAGTCGTTGAACTTATATTTGATGTTGCCGTTCATGATAAAACGGTCCCTAATATCGTTGTTTAAGCGGTATTTTTCAAGCCAGTAGGGATTCATTGTTTTGTTTTCACTCGTTCCGTACCAAGCCATATCACCGACAGAATTCAATGGATTTTTGAAATCCAAGATGTTCATGGAGCGAGGCATGGTAAATAAAGTGCTGTATACATTAGAATTGTTTTGTCCTGAAATAGGTCTATTTTTGGCATTCATGTTCATGTACTGCACTTTGACATCGGTTGTCCAGCGTTTGTCTGGACCGAATGATGAAGTAACCTTTGTCATCAAATTGATCCTTTCTAATGAAGAGCCGGGGATCTTACTTTGGTCATTTAAATAAGTAGCAGAAGAGTAAATGTTTGTTTCGCCAAGCTGTTGCTGGAAAGCGAGGTTTTGCGTATGGTTGACCCCTGTGTTGAAATAAGCGCCGATGTTGTCGTAAACTTTCGTTGCTTTATCACCCCAGCTTGTTGTGCTTATTGGGTTGTACACTCCATCTTTACCTTGGCCAAAACTATTTTGAAGCTTAGGCGTCATGAAGATGGTTTCAATACCTAATGTGGAAGAATATGTAATACCGGCTCCTTTTTGAGCTTTGCCTGATTTTGTGGTTATGACAATAGCGCCGTTTCCAGCTCTTGATCCATATAGGGCCGAAGCTGCACCTCCTTTCAATACAGACATGCTTTCTATGTCGTCAGGGTTAATATCACCTAGACCGCCACCCATATCAGTTGCAGGGTTCCACATGTCATTATTTTTGTCGCCATTTCCTTTCATACCACCAAGGAAGTTATTCATTGGTACACCATCAACAATGATTAATGGTTGATTGTCACCAGTAAGGGAGTTGTTTCCCCGGAGAGTGATTTTTGTTGAAGAAGCGGGGCCTGCTGATCCTTTGATCACCTGAAGACCAGAAACTTTACCAACTAAAGCATTGGCTACGTTTGTTTCTTTGGCATCGGTAAGCTGTTCGGATTTAACTTCTTGAAAAGAGTAACCCAATGTTTTCTTTTCTCTTTTTATCCCCATTGCTGTCACAACGACTTCTTCCAGCGCTGAAGCATCTGCAGCTAGGGTCACGTTAATCGTTTTAGTTGAACCAACAAGAATTTCTTGTGATTTATAGCCTACGATAGTTACGCGAATAGTTTCGCCTGGAGCTGCATCAATATGGAATGCTCCACTTGCATTAGTTTGGGTAGCTTTTGTAGTCCCTTTGACAGCCACAGTGGCGCCCGAAATAGGTCCTTTGTCATCGGACACTTTACCGGTAATCGATTGTTGTGCATATAGGGCTGATGCGCTGAATAATGTGCATAGCGCCAACCCTGTTGTCTTTTTGTAAAATAGACTCATTTTTTAGGTAATTAAGTAAGCTTTTTTAATTCGTTAAAATGTGTTTGATATAATGTTCGACAACTAAAGCTGTTGTCCCTTTTTGTTGCGCTGTTTTATGTAGATTCGAAATTTCTATGCTGGTCATTCTGGCAATACGGGGGATACTGAATTCATTCATTGCATTTTGAATTTGAGGAGCCAGGATATTTCCAATTTCAGCCCCCCTTCCACTAATGATGATCTTGTTTGGATTGAGAATATGGAGCAGTGTAGATATTCCTTTCCCGATCATAAAACCAATTTTTCCGATTTGATAAATGACTAACTGATCACCAATTTTCGCAGCTTCTATAAGTGCATTACTCTTATTGCTCATCGTTTTGATCAATGTACTGTAAATTGAATATTCACCTTGTTGGATTGCAATTTCAGTTTGATCGATAGCTGATTTTAAAGAGGCTTCGACCTCAAGACAACCTCTTTTGCCACAGGAGCACAAGCTGTTAGTGTTGGACAGTGGAATGTGGCTAAACTCACCAGCAAATCCTGTTGCTCCAGTAAATATTTCGCCATTGATGATAATTCCTAATCCTACTCCCCAATTCAGATTAATGACCAGCGTATGTGTGCTTTTGATTCCACTGCCAAATTCTTTTTCAGCCCAAGCAATACAGCGAGAGTCATTGTCGATGACAGTCGGAATATTAAATTCTGTTTCAAGGGTGTTTTTGAGATAGTGCAGTGGATTATCCTCTGTGTATGAGTTGTTAAGGCCGGTAGTTGAGTTGACAAATCCAGGCATACTTATTCCGATACCAATTACTTTTTTTGTGTCAATATGGCTTTCGATGAAAATTCGGAGATGTTTAAGGATATTGGCACTGGCGGTTGGATCTGTGAGATCCAATTTGATGTCAACTTCCTCTGCTAAAATCTCTTGTTGTAAATTGCTAAGATATATAGAAGTATAAAATTGGTCAATTGAGACACTAACAATGAAATTGTCGAGGTTTTCATTTAAAGAATATAATGCTGCTCTTCGACCTCCCGTAGATGCCGCTAGCCCTTTGTCTACAATGATTTTTTGCTCCAGCAATTCATTAATTGCTTTTGTAACAATAGGCGTACTTTTTGCGAGACTTTTAGATAAGCCAGCAATAGACTGCTCTTTTAAATAATATAGATAGGTAAGGATTTTCTCCTTTAGTTCCATGTATTATTAAGTGTTTTTGTTAGTGTAACCCCCTTAGAA
>JALAGS010000072.1 GCA_022712315.1 Sphingobacterium sp.
AAATATAATAAAGAAAGATCTTAAAGAAAGATAATCGGCACATAACATAATACAATAATAATTTGCGCAAAACTTAACAACCTCTAACTAAAGCAATTAAAAAAAATATTCACTTTTTTTGGTAAGCCTAAAGATACCAAATCGTTACATTCCAAAATATCGGGCAAATCCCATGATTTATCAAGGTCAAAATACAGTTGGACGAGAATATTTAAAATTAAGGCTTTATAAGCGTATTTTAATCGGCTATAAATTGATATTAGAATTTTTATCCGCATCTATCAATTTTTGGATAGAAATCTAACTTAATGATGTTGCACCCTTTTTATAGTAATAAAGGCATGGAGCAGATAGTAATCATAGAGCCTATTGAAGAGAATCGTGGAAAATCAGTTTCTAAAATAATTCGCCATAAACCTAATCATTGCAGATTTCCGGTTACCGGTCTCCCATGGACAGTAATTGAAACTCCAGAGGTTGTGATTTCTGAGCAATCTAGAAGTTTAATGGGGGCAAATATGCAGCTTTTTGAGTTTGATGTATACGAAGAAGCATCAATACTATTTAGACTTACCAAAACTACCACATTTCTTTTTTTTCATTTAAATGGAGAGATTGACTATCTCAATGATCAGGGTGTACAACTAACAAAAATTCGAAAACCAACATTTTACCTAACCTATGGCCCTGCTGCTCGTTATCAGATGAAATTAGGGAACGGCCATCATGCTATTCTAGGGATCGCATTGGAAGAGTTATGGTCTTTTGATACGGACGAAACCTTTCCAATTTTTGATGAATTACGCAATGCCTGGAAAACTAGTTCCAATACACCGATAATACTACCGCATAAGAGAATAACAAAAGAGGTCTGGAGCATATTAGGAAGGTTAAGGATGACAGTAGTAAAGAACATGGAAGACCATATTGGTATATTGCAACAAATTTCCACCTGTTTGACTACTTATCATAAATACATTATTGATGATTACAAAAATAATATCAGGATAGAAGAGACAATTGGCGAAAATATCAAACTATATCTATACAATCATTATATGTTTGAAGATGAATGCCGGCTTACCATGATCCAAAGAAAATTTAAGTTAACCGAATGGCAGCTTCGAAAAATCTGTAAAAATATCTTGGGGGGGTCAATCGGACAATATCTCAATAATCTTCGCCTAGAAAAATCAATCCAACTTTTATTAGAAACCAATTTGACCGTTAATGAAATAACAGTTCGAATTGGTTATACTTCACCTACGACCTTTTCCAATTATTTTAGAAATAAAACAGGTTACTCCCCAACTACCTTCCGCAAGAAAAGCAAAAAAGCTATTCAAAATTGAGAATATTAAAAATATTATTGACTAAAATCTCTCCATTTTCAATAGGTTAACACCAAATCATATTGATATTTTAGGAATCACTTATTTCCATAACTATAAACTATTAAATATGAAAAGCTTAACATCCTTATTAACCTGGCGTTCGCTGAATTTTAGAATCCCAAGTGTTTGTACATTGGTTATTTTCATTGGGCAACTATTTGTAATTCAATTGTGTTTTGCTCAATTAAGCACAAACGAAAAACCTATATCCCAAACTCTGAAACTTGATTTAAAGAAGGGCGTTGACACTAAACAAACTTCCGGTATACCAGATTTAAAACGATTAATAGAAGAGGATAGACAAGACAGCATCAATAATCGACCTCCGAGATTTGGATATAAAATTAAAGTAGATTGGAGTATTCAGAATTCTGGCACCTGGGAAGATCTCCCCGATGGTGGTAGATTATGGCGTTTTAAGATCAACAGTCCAAAAGCCATTTCTATTAATTTATTATATGATAAATTTTGGCTCCCTGAAGGAGGAAAACTATTCATATATAATGAAGATAAATCACAGACTTTTGGAGCTTTCACAAGTATAAATAATAAAGGCACTAAAGAAAAACCAGGCAAATTTGCTACTGCACTAATCTATGGTGATAATACTATACTCGAATACTATCAACCTAAAGGTGTAACTGACCTACCAATTATCTCAATTAGTTATGTTGTCCATGGATATAGGTATGTATTAATCGGGGATCAACCTTCCCAAATATCTAATAAGGCTTTATCTTGCTACATCAACATCAATTGCCCTGAAGGATCACAGTTCCAAATAGAAAAACAAGCAGTAGCAGTAATCGTAATAAATGGGAATGCATTATGTACCGGATCACTTATTACAACTGCTACTCGAGATATGAGCCCTTATTTTTTAACGGCAAATCATTGTTTAGGTTCATTGGATGCAGTCAATAATCCAGATGCGTCGGACTGGACATTTTGGTGGAATTATGAAAGTCCAAACTGTACCAATCCTTCAACTGCACCTCCACACTTTACAACCAGTGGGGCAACGCTAGTGGCAAACTATGAGCCATCTGATATGGCTTTATTCCGCCTATCAGAAGATCCAAAAAATCTAACAAATTATAACCCAGCTTGGGTGGGATGGGATAGAAATACAACCAGCGCAACATCGGCAACAGGAATTCATCATCCTGCAGGCATGATTAAAAAAATCTCACTTTCTTATCAAAACGTAACTTCATATCCTAGTTCGATTAGTTGGTTAGGAGGCGGAACTTCTCCCGCAAATTCACATTGGGCAGTCAATTTTACAGATGGCACAACAGAAGGCGGATCTTCTGGTTCATTTATCCTGAATCAAAACAAATTAATCATCGGTCAACTGCATGGGGGAGACAATATCTGCGCCCCAGTTACAAAATATTACGGTAAAATTGATTGGTCTTGGAACAATGGAACAATTGCGCAACGTAGATTAAGAGACTGGCTAGACCCTACAGGGACAGGACTAGCAATCGCATACACAAAACAACGCAGTATTGTTGGCCCTGAACTAAATTGCTCTGGTTCCAAAACATACACATTAGAGTCTCCACCTGTAGGCGCGACCATAACCTGGTCAACCTATGGATCGGGTGTATTTTCCGTTTCAGGATCAGGAGCAACAGCAACTGTAACTAAAATCGGCGATGGTAGCGATATTTTACAGGCTAAAATTGGTTCTTTCATTTTAGCCGAAAAACGTATTACAACCTTAACATCAACATCCATACAAAGTACAAAATATGGAAATTGTAATTCCAGCGGTTGGCAGGAATGGTTCCTAGTTGGAAATTCCGACAATGGCACCTCTGGTTGGTATTGGTACACAAGCACCTTGCCTCCAAATGTCCAGGTAAATATATATAATCCCAATTCAACAACAACTTGGGTATCCATCAAAGGTGGCGGAGGTGCGATTAATTGTAGCTATACAGATAATTGTGGCAGACCACAAGGTGGCGGTGTAACTATATATGCGGCATGTCCAACGTCTGCGTTATTCAAAGCAGATTATAATTCTAAAAGTAAAAAAATAAATATAAGTCCTGTTGAAGGGAACAATCCTAAGGATTATACCAAAGCTAGATATATTAAAAACATCAAATTATACTCACCAAATGGAACAGGGGCGATCGTAGATCTTAATTACAATGATGGTAGTTTGCAGAAAATAATTGATGTTCCCGAATTGCGGACCGGACGGTATTTAATAGAGATTACTATTGGAGATCTTAAGGAGATGGTAGCTTTTGATATCCAATAGGTAATGTAGCGAAATGTCAATCGTGTACGTTCTCTCTATTACTAATTAAACAATCTAAATATGAAAAATTTTTTAAATTTTCTTATTCTATCCATTATTGCTATTTCTATCGGATCATGTAAAAGTGATGATGAAATTGTAGTCTGTCCTGATATTTACGTTCCTTTGGTCGCAAATATCAAATATGAAGATAATAATGGAAAAGATCTAATTTTTGGAGATAATCCATTGTATGCTCCAGCAAATATAAAAATGTATAAAATATTGGCAAATGACCAAACAGCTCCAATTAATTTCACTATTAATAAGGAGGCAAAATTTCTAGCCGTAAACCTAGAAAAAGTAGAAAATGGAACGTTTTATATTGAACTTAAAGCTGGGGTTACTGATAAAATAACGTACACCGCCAAAATTGACCAGAACTCACCTTGCAAGGATTATAAGTTAATTGATATAAAACAGAACGATGTTTTTGCGAAATATGATAACAAGACACAGGTCTGGACATTAGTAAAATAATAAATATTTCATTTTCCAAATTTACAAATTGAAGGGTAGGAAGTAATTTCTACCCTTATTTGTTGATTATCGTTAATTAAAATGCTATTCAAAATTGAGGGAAAATGGGTTACATTTTTTTGTTCCTCTCAATTTCGAACAGGTTTATCTTATAAGCCTTATTTAACTTTGGTTTAGAAAGGTAATAGCATTGTTGATACACAGAATATCTTGGTTTCAAGGAAACTGAAATATTATTAAAATAATCGACTCGATAGCATTAATGAGAGTTAAACCCGAAATGTTTGAGTAAATAAAAAAATTATAAACACTAAAATTTTCAATTATGAAAACGTTAAAATTAAAAATCGTTGCTAGTTTAACGGCAATAATCTTATTATTTGGAGCATTTATAGTTGTGAAAGCGATGGAGAAAAAAGTTGAGCAACCAGCTGCAGTTGACCCTATGACTGTTTATTTCCAACCGAAATCAAATGATCCATCAGCTATTCAGAACACTTCAAATTGGGGTACTTCTCCTGGTACTCTAGAATGTGATGGAAGTTCTTATTTATGTGAAGTTACATTTGACAGAAACACATATTCTAATTTAAGTGCATTTTTGACTGCAAATCCAAATAAAGCTGCTATTGAATCAAACGCATTATCTGTTTCACATAAAGACTAATTTCATTCTTCTCTTTAGAAAGCCCCCTGAACATGATCAGAGGGCTTTTTACTATCGTGGATTTTGAGATATACCGCTCAAATCAATAATACTTTGAGGTATAGGAAGATTAAATTTAGGCGAATTTGGCAGTAAGATAAAATTGCCTACTTCCCTTTTCATCGTTATTGCATAATTTTCGTTGTTTAGTCGCTTCACATCTCCCCATCTTGTTCCTCTAAAAATAAGCTCTTTTCTTCTTTCACTGAGAATGAATAAAATCAGCTCTTTTTTATCCATTTTTTCAATTGCAGGAATTGTGCCCTCTTTATATCGGTTTTCAATTAATTTTTTTAAAAAATATTTAGCTTCGTCTTCATTTCCAATTCTTGCAGAACACTCAGCAGCAGTTAGATATACCTCATTAACTGCTAGTCCTGAAAACAAAGTTGCCCTCCCATAATAACTTCCTTTAAAATTTGTTTTTAATGAAACATCTGAGGAAAAAAATATCGACTTCCTTAAATCACCATCTTTAAAGCTTGCAATTATATCTTTATTGAGATAAATATTCCTTAAGCTTGTAAGCATATAGGAATGTAATATTATCTCGTTATTGAAAGCAGGAATAGGATAAGCCAGACCGCCATTAATTTTGTTAAAGTCAATAATATCTGATTTGACTTTCAAACATGCTAAAGCTTCGTCTAAAGATTTCTCATAATTCCCCATTGAAAGATAAATTCTTGACAGCATTGCTCTAGAAGCTAGTTTAGATGGTCTTGTCACATGAACACTAGTTTCAGGCAGATATTGTTTACTCATTTCTAGATCACTCAAAATTTGTGAATATGTATC
>JALAGS010000073.1 GCA_022712315.1 Sphingobacterium sp.
AAAAACTTTTTACGACAATAATGGTTTGGTCAATTATTTGATGTGTTTTTATAACATTCCCACTGTAAAAGACTTTTGCGTGGAAATGGAAAAACCGTTAAGATTTGCTAATAGGTATAACGCATAAATTAAACTTGCATTTACAAGCAAATTTATCTTAGTTTGCTGAAATAGTGGCGATATAAGTTATATATCTGAAAACTAAGCAAACTTTTTCCCGTTTTAATTTTTATTAATAGATACTTAAATCAAATTATACGTTGAACAGATTTACCCGAATTGCTTTCAAAACAATATTGTGGATTATTGGAGTAATAATTGCGCTGGCTATTCTAATCGTATTCTTAATCAGACTACCTTCCGTCCAGAACTATATTGCTGGAAAAGTAACTCAATATGTAGAAGGAAAGATTGGTACTCCTGTAAAAATTGGCTATATCAATATTGATTTTCCTAAAAAACTGGTTTTAGAGGACATTTATTTAGCTGACCAAAGTAGAGATACCTTGGTTGCTGGAAAAAGCATAGCGGTGGATATCAACATGCTTAAACTTCTGAAAAACACCGTTGAAATTCAGAGTCTTGAAGCAGAAGGAATCACTGCGAAGATTCGCCGCACGCTGCCCGACAGCTCGTTCAACTTTGATTATATTATCAATGCCTTCGCCTCTCAGAAAGAAAGCAAGCCAACTGCAGACAGCAGTTCAGCCCTCCTATTTAACTTGGATAAAGTCAAATTTGACAAATTTCACATTGTCTATGCCGATGATGTTATCGGAACTAGTGCCGATGTTTATCTCGGCAGCCTGAACACGAACATTAAGAAATTTGATCTCACAAAAAACATGGCCTTTAACCTCCCCAAAGTGAAGATTGATGGTTTGAGCGCTACAGTAAAACAATGGCGACCAGTTGCTGACGGGGCAGCGCCATCCGTCAAAGACTTTGGGATTACCGACAAAACAGCACAGACAACAACGTTACTTCCCGAGGTCGGCCTGCAAATTGCAGATCTGACCAACATCCTTGTTCGTTATGAGGATAAATCCAGTCTATTGAACACTAAATTTTATATCAAAAATCTTCACGCAGACATTAACAAGATCGATCTCAACAAAGAGGTTGTCGACATTCAAACGATCAACCTGGATGGATCGGATAATACTGTACTCTTTGGAAAGGTTCAGAAAAAAGCGAACAGCACGGAGAGAAACACAGCAGACAGCAGCAAAGTAAACTGGGTTGTATCAGCCAAAGATATTCAAATCAATAAGGCAAGCCTGGCTTACCGGGACGATAATCAGGCGCGTATGAAAGGCTTTGATTATTTCAACATCAAAATCCCTGGTATGAAAACCAGTCTCAACGATCTTTACTACAGTGCAGATTCTATCAGCGGCTCATTAAAGGAGCTCGTCGCATCAGATCAGTCTGGTTTTGTGATCAAGCAATTGAAAGGTGATTTTAAGTACACGAATACTGGTGCGGAGATCAAAAATCTTTACGCAGAGACACCACGTACTCTCCTGCGGGATTACATCAAAGTAACCTATCCTTCTTTAGATATTATCGCTAAAAAACCCGAACTGCTCTACGTTAATGCCACAATTAAAAAGAGTCATGTAGATATGCGCGACATCTACTACTTTGCACCGTTCTTGGATACTATGCAGGTTATGAAACCTCTGATGGACAAAAAATTTGCAATAGATGGACGCGTTGTGGGTAAGGTCAATGATCTAAATATTCCAGCAATTGATTTTCAAACCCTGTCCAATACACGAGTCATTGCAAGTCTACATTTAAAGGGACTACCCAACGTCGATAAAATGTCTATGGATCTCAATTTGAAAAAATTGACGACAGGACGTTCGGATATCGAAAAGCTGGTTTCAAAAAAGATGCTTCCCAGTGGAATAGAACTGCCGAATACCATCGGGCTTACCGGAACGTTTAATGGCGGGATGAGCGCTTTTAACACCAACCTTTCTTTGGTAACAGAGAAAGGAACAGCCAAGTTCAATGGTAAAGTTGGCATGATCGGCAGAGATACAACGTATGATGCCTATGTAAGCATCCGGGATTTTGATATCGGTAAGATCATGAAAATGGACAGTACATTGGGGATACTTTCCTTCGAAGGAAAAATTAAAGGCCACGGTACCGATCCCAAGAAGCTTGTAGCCAACTTCGATGGTAAAGTAAACCGGATGGATGCAATGGGCTATCGTTATCAGAATATCGACATGAACCTTACCGCAGACAAAGGAGATATTAAAGCTTCTGTTGTCAGCCCTGATCCGAATATTCAGTTAAAATTGAATGCTACTGCCAACATGAAATCCAAGTATCCACAGGTGGATTTCGAACTTATGGTGGATACCATTAATCTTAAAAATTTAAAATTAATAGACGACGAATTCAAGTACCACGGTAAACTTGTCGGAAACTTTAGTTCAGCAGATCCTAATTTCCTGAATGGAGAAGCGCATATTACAAATTCATCTATTGTTTACGATGATGCTTATTACTCGCTAGACAGCATTTCACTGATTGCAAAAGCGGATACAAGCCGTAATTTGCTGCTTTTAAAATCGGACTTTCTCAATGCTCACTTAGTCGGGAAATACAAAATTTTAGAATTGCAGAATGCCATTCAAGACATCTTGCAGGTATATTACCAACCAGGCAAAGCTGTTAAAGTTCCCAAGTACGAACCTCAGAATATCGAGTTTTCGGCTCAATTGACCAGAACCAAATTTATCAAGGATTTCTTGCCAGAACTGACTGAAATGTCTGATATTACGTTGGATGGTATGTTCAACAGTCAATCAAAAACCATTCTCGCCAAATTGGATGCACCCAAGATTATCTATAATGGTACCGAGATCAACAACGTTACCTTAGATATCAATACCCTGGACAGCACGCTCTACTACTCGGCATTGATCAATAAAATCAAGGTGAGCAATATCGAATTGGTGAATACAGTATTCAGTGGTAAAGTCATCCAAAACAATTTGGACTTTGGACTCTGGATCAAGGATAAGAAAGAGAAAGAACAGTATCATCTGGGCGCCAATATGCGTGTTGATAACGGCGCATTTGTTTTCAGTTTACTGCAAGATGGCCTTATGCTGAATTACGACAAGTGGACGATAAATCCAAACAACGTGCTCAAATTCGGGAGTACAGGTATTCAGGCCAATGAGTTTATTTTAAGCAATAAAGGACAGGAGCTGAGTATATCATCACAGGATAGCGTACTCAATTCACCGCTCAACATTGCGTTTAAGAATTTCCGTATAGAGACTTTAAGTAAAATGCTCGAAAGTGAGACTGTGGATCTTGGTGGTGGGATAAACGGTCAGGCAACTATATCACGTTTAGAAAGTAGCCCGGTATTTGTATCAGACCTGGTGATCGAAAAGTTCTATATTGGAAAGGACACAGTTGGTAATGTCAACATTAAAGTTAATAATGAAAAAGAAAATACATATAATGCCAATATCAGCATTAGTGAAAATGGCAATAACGTTGTATTAAGCGGTGATTTTGTCAATCCGCCCAAAGGAGAGGCAAGCTTAGATTTCACCTTAGATATTGCCCCCCTTACCATGCAAACGGTCCAAGCTTTCAGCTTGGGGTATCTGAAAGATGCTAAGGGCAATCTGGAAGGTCAGTTAAAAATCACCGGATCACCGTCAAAACCGCTTATTAATGGCGATGTCAAGTTTAAAGAGGCACAATTCAATATTGCGATGCTAAATGCGCTCTTCAAAGCCAAAGACGAAACCATTCACTTGGATGAAAGAGGGATTACGTTCCCTAAATTTGCACTGGAAGATAAAAAAGGAAATATTGCCAAGGTTACAGGGTCCATTGAAACCAAAACGTACACCAATTTTGATTTTAATCTCAATATCAACACCGACAATTTTGAGGTACTCAATTCAACGCAAAGTGACAACGACATGTTCTACGGCAAAATGTATCTTACCTCCAACCTCCGTATCAGAGGAAATCTTGATAAGCCTGTCGTTGATGGTACAATCAAAGTATTGGACGATACAGACTTCACCTTCGTGATGCCGAATGAGAATCCGGGGATGGCAGACCGCAAAGGCGTTGTTGAATTTGTGGATAAAAGTGACACCACCAGGGCTAATGTATTTGCTAAATTGGATTCCATGACTGTAACCCGGTTAACGGGCATCGATGTGGATCTTAATCTTCAAACCGATAAAGAGGCTAAGTTTAAGATACTTCTGGATGCGGGTTCACAGGATGCACTGAATATTCAAGGCGAAGCGGAACTAAATGCAGGTATTGATGCGAGCAGCAAAATTACGCTTTCGGGAACATTCACTGTAGATAAAGGTAGCTACTCGTTCAGTTTTGGTCCAGTGAAAAAAGACTTTACTTTCCGCAAAGGTAGTACCATCACCTGGAATGGCGATCCATTGGATGCCCAGCTTAATATTACAGCAGCATATACAACGAAAGCACCAACACTGGAACTTGTCGCAACGCAGCTGGGATCGGAAAATGCGAACCTGTATAAGCAACGTATACCGTTCAACGTATTATTGAAAATAACAGATAAATTGTTCCAACCGCAGCTTAATTTTGATATCGATCTGGACGAAAACAATTCTATCGTTTCCCAAGATGTGATCAGCAAAGTGAATAATGCGTTGACCACTTTGCGTGAAAATCCTTCGGAACTCAACAAACAAGTGTTTTCACTAATCGTTTTGGGACGCTTTATGTCGACCAATCCGTTTGAGAGTTTATCTGGCGGTGGTGGTACCGAAGCCATTGTTAGAAATAGCATCAGCTCATTCCTCAGCGGTCAATTGAATCGTTTAGCGTCCGAACTTATCACAGGGGTAGAACTCGACTTCAACCTGACTTCGGAAGAGGATTACGCTACTGGAGCCGGACAAACCCGGACCGATCTGAATATCGGCGTATCTAAGATGCTCTTAAACGACCGGTTAAAAATTACTGTGGGTTCTAACTTTGAAGTTGAGGGAAATACACGTCCGGGCGAAACAGCCAACAATATTGCTGGCGATATCCAATTGGATTATCAGCTTTCACAAGATGGCCGATATTTTGCGCGGGTATATCGTAAAAATCAATATCAAGTGACACTCCAGGGACAATATGTTGAGACAGGTATCGGATTTATTATCAATATGGATTACAACAGATTTAAAGAGATCTGGATGAGTTCGAAAAAACTCAAAGAGTACTATGACACCAATAGCAAAGGGTTCAGAAAACGCTTTGATGTCGAACGCATGGAAACCGATTCGGTCTATCGTGACAGTGTACGCACAGTCATCCGGGACAGTTTGATGATCCATAGCCCTGAGTACAGAAAACGCATGGAAGATAGAGAAAAAGAGAAACGTAAACAACAGCTGGACTCCACTAAAAGAACGCCGAAAAGCGATAGTCCAAAATCAAATGTAGATACGATCAGAACGACAGCGATAAAAAATGAAGATGAGGAAAGGAGTTATCATGCAAGCTAAACTCAAGCATATTATTGGAATAGTTTCCCTGGCTGCTTTTATAGCGTCCTGTTCTTCCACCAAGAACCTGAAAGAAGGAGAAAGCTTATATGTGAAGGGCAATGTCATCGTCGATTCGGACACCATCTCCAAAGAAAATAAGGAAAAGATTGCGACCCATCTAGAAGCTGCGCTGATGCCCAAGCCTAATAAACGGCTCGCTGGGGTGCCATTCAAGCTATACTTCAACAATATGGCCGGAGATTCCGCCGGGAATAACATCATTAAAAAATTCTTCAAGAAAATCGGTGAAGAACCGGTGTTATTAAGTGATGTCAATCGTGAGTACAATGAAAATCTATTGCGCAATCGCCTGGAGAATTTCGGTTTCTTTAACGCGCAAGTACAATCTGACACACTAGTTGAGAACAAAAAAGCAACGATCAATTATACGGCCAAGCCCAATCTGATCTACCGAATACGATCGGTTAAATTTGATATTGACAGTACAACGCAGCTGGGTAAAGATATCCGCTCAAGCTCTGACAAAACGCTCTTACAAGTGGGTAAGAACTACAGCTTAGATGTTATCCTAAATGAGCGTGACCGAATCGATAATGACCTCAAGAATAAAGGGTATTATTATTTCAGCCCCGACTACATCCTTGTTCAGGTAGACAGTTCGAATCGGAACAACAAGGTCGACATGTATGTTACGGTGAAGAAGGAAACACCGGCGCAGGCGAAGGTTCCTTCAAAGATCAATAAAATCTACATTTACCCCAACTACACGGAAACAAGTTCGGGTTATCAAAGGTCTACCCGTAATGCAGAACTGTATGATAGCAGCTACTATTTTATAGACCGCCAGCATCTTTACAGAAAGCCTGTTATCGCGAATCATATCTTCTTCCATCCTGGTGATGTTTACAACCGTAATGCACACAACCAGACCATCAGCCATCTGGTGAATCTGAATAGCTGGAAATTTGTTAAAAACAATTTTGTGGACAGTAAAGAAGTGCCGAATGCATTGGATGTCTATTATTACTTAACCCCGTTACCAAAAAAATCACTTCGGGTGGAACTTTTGGGAAAAATGGCTTCGGTGTACAATGGTACCGAGGTCAATGTGAACTGGACTTTACGCAATGCGTTTAAAGGCGCAGAGCAATTAAGTTTTAATGTGTTCGGGGGCTATGAAACGCAGACAGGTGGATCTGCGGATCTCAATTCGAGTTATTATCGCTACGGTATGGAGGCTACTTTAACCTTCCCACGTATATTATCCCCGTTTGGGAGGATTTCACCTACACGACGTTTTATCCCGAAAACCTACGTAAAAGGTCGCTATGAATTTTTAAACCGCCGTAAAGCCTATACCCTCAACTCCATCGCACTGGATTACGGTTATATCTGGCAAGAGTCTGAGGAAAAGCAGCACGATCTTGCTTTAATGGAGATTACCTATGTCCAACCTAAAGGTATTTCGGAAAATTACCAAAAGCAAATGGATACTATTCCGGCCTTAAGACATGCAATTGACCCACAATTTACGATTGGTCCAAACTATAACTTCACGTTTCAAAACACGATGAAGCAGCATCTGAAAAACACCTTTTATTTCAAAGGCAATCTGGATCTATCGGGAAATATACTCGGATTGATAAAAGGAGCAGATTTTAATAAAGGAAAAACCTTCAAATTGTTTGATGCCTATTTCTCACAATATATCAAGATCAGTGGTGACGGCAGGCACTATCTCAAATTATCCGAGAATTCGCAGCTTGCTTCGCGGGTCAGTCTGGGCTTAAGTTATTCCTATGGCAACTCGCGCTCACTTCCCTATTTAAAACAATATTATGTGGGCGGTCCAAATAGTATCCGTGCCTTTGGTGCCCGTGCGATCGGCCCGGGAACAGTAGCTCCCGAAAAATTAAGCAATGGACTCTTCTATGCCGACCAGACCGGTGATATTAAACTCGAACTAAATACCGAATATCGAGCCAAGCTAGCGGGCTTTGTCCACTGGGCTGCCTTCATCGATGCGGGTAACGTATGGTTACAGCGAGAAGATGTCAACAAACCGGGCGGCAAGTTCAGCAAGAACTTTTTAAATGAATTAGCCGTTGGTGGTGGAGCAGGATTGCGCTTCGACTTTACATTCTTAATCATCCGTACAGATATGTCAATACCGTTCCGTATCCCCTATCTTCCCAAAGGAGAGCGTTGGGTGTTTAAGGATATTGACTTTGGAAGTTCAAAATGGCGCAAGGATAACCTCATGTTCAACTTAGCCATAGGCTATCCGTTCTAGGTTACGGATTTGATTTACAAAATAAAAACTTTCATGATTCCTTTGGATCAACAACAGGCATGAAAGTTCTTGATGGCCTTTGAAAACAGACACTTTCAGAAAAAATAAGCGGCTTGAAGGAATTTCGAGCCGTTTATTTTTTGCCATTTTTACTGTTGATTATAAACATTGTACAGTGATAGCAGACACAGTTCTCCTGAACTAATTCACGTCGTATTTCTTATGTCAAAAAACGAGTTATTCCTACGAAATACATTGATTTACTGATAATAATTCATTAAATTCAAGAATTATTTACGAATCCACATAAATGCACATGAAATATCCAAGCGAGAAGATAGTGCAGGCATTCTTGAAAGTGGACCGGATATTTCATTTGGCCATAAAACCGCCGAAGGCAGCATGAATTTTTAAGCGGAAAATTAGCTCATGATTAAACAAATAATTTACATATGAAAGTAACTATTGTTGGTGCAGGAGCTGTAGGAGCAACTACAGCGGACAACTTAATCCGTCGAAACGTCGCCGAAGAGATTGTATTATTGGATATTAAAGAAGGGTTTGCGGAAGGCAAAGCGCAAGATATGGCACAAACCGCAGCTTTATTGGGGTTTGAGTCTAAAATCAAGGGAGTAACCAATGACTATCTGTCAACTGCAGGTTCTACTGTTGCCGTCATTACCTCGGGGATTCCACGGAAACCAGGGATGACACGCGAAGAATTGATTGGAACAAACGCAAATATTGTTAAGTCGGTTGTAGAAAACTTAGTTAAACATTCGCCAGACATTATTATTGTTATCGTTTCCAACCCAATGGATACCATGACTTACCTGGCACTGAAATCAAGCGGACTGCCTAAAAATAGGATTATTGGTATGGGGGGAACATTGGATTCGGCCCGATTCAAATATCAGTTGAGTGAAAAACTGAATGCTTCTGCAGCCGACCTCAATGCCATTGTCATTGGTGGCCATGGAGATACAACGATGATTCCACTTATCAAGCACTCCACGTGGAACAGCATTCCCGTAACTGATTTCCTTACAGCAGAAGAGCAGGAGGAAATTGTACATAAAACCATGGTCGGCGGAGCAACACTGACTAGTCTAATTGGAACTTCCGCTTGGTACGCTCCCGGAGCGGCAACCGCTGCAGTTGTTGAAAGCATCGTCCGCGATCAAGGTAAATTATTTACGGCTTCCGTCCATCTGGAAGGTGAATTTGGCCAGGAAGATATTAATCTTGGCGTACCGGTTATCATCAATAAAAAAGGATGGGACCGGATCGTACCCCTACAATTGGATGAAGAGGAAAAAGAAAAATTCAGCAAAAGTGCAGATGCTGTTCGTACAATGAATAATGTACTCAAAGAAATTAATGCTTTGTAATTCATAAAACAACAAATATTAAGAAAGGCTATTATTCCATGAGTAATAGCTTTTTTTATGAACATTCAATACACAGCGCGGGTTTTAAAATTTCTTTTTTAAGGGAATTTTTGGGTATGTTTGGAGATATGACAACAGTACCATTTCAATTATTGGATTTGCAAGGCCAGGGCACACACATTTTAGTCGATGTAGAAATATATAATCGTTCGTTCAAGATGGTGATTGATACCGGGGCTTCTAAAACTGTATTTGATAAAACACAATTGGGCCATCTTTTGGAAGACCAATTGCAGCTTGAACCCTCCGAAACATTATCAACAGGACTTGGCACTAATTCGATGGAAAGTTTTAATATGAAAATTCCCAGTCTGAAAATAGGCGAATGGCAGATAAAAAAATTGAATACTGCGGTGCTGGATTTAAGTTCAATCAACTATGCCTATCAACAGATGGATCTAGATCCTGTAATCGGGGTATTGGGTGGAGATATTTTTGCCGATTATGGTGCCGTCATTGATTATGCCAAACGTACATTAAAATTGAGAACCCGAAAATTAAAACTTAAATAGCCGTTTATGAATATGTAGCCGGAGATAGCTATAATAAACTATGGCGATCAATATGCCCAATCCGCCCATGACGTATAGTGTTGCCCGAAGGCCGCAATAACTTGCTAAGGAGCCAATCATCAATGTACCAATGGGGAAAATCCCCTGAAAAGCCATAACGTAATAAGAAATTGCGCGAGCCCGATAGATCGGTATGGCATGCGTCTGAATATAGGTATTGATACTGGAGTTTTGCATCATCATGGCAAAAGATACCAGCATCACATAGACAAGTGCCATTTCAAGCATGCTCGAATGCGCCAAAAACAATAGCGCTATCCCCATAAGGGCTGCAGCCCCCATAACTTGATAACGCAAATTTGTTCCCGATTTTAAACGGGCCATATTAAATGCACCGATCATTGCACCTAATCCGGCTGCACTTTCAAACCAGGAGAACGTACGCTCATCGCCATAAAACATTTCTTTTGCTATGGCGGGCAGCAACGAAGTATAAGGAATCACAATCAAGCTCGAGAAGGTCATGATTATAATGAGTGAGGAGATATGCGGCGACCTTTTAAGGTAGCGAAAACCTTCGACCAAACCTTCCCAATTACTTCCTTTACTCAGCTGAACATGTGTTTCATCAACCTGCATCATCAATAGTGTAATAATGACCGGAACGAAACTGATAAAGTTGAGGGCAAAACAGACAAGTTCACCGTACGTACTGAGTAAAATCCCTCCTATTGCCGGCCCTAGCATTCGCGCGCCATTGAAAATGGTGGAATTGAGCGCTATGGCGTTTGGCAGATCTTTTCGGTCTCCGACCAAGTACATCATCAGCGACTGACGGCCTAAAACGTCAAATGAATTAATCACTCCCTGTATAAGGCCCAATGCGGAAAGCCATAAGACACTTTCCCATTTTAGATAAACAACTAAAGTCAAAATCCCAGCCTGTATCATCAGACCAATCTGGGTCATCAAAACCAATTTATATTTCTTATGCTTATCAACAAAACTCCCAATAAATGGTGATAAAACTAAGGAAGGCAATAAGGAGATAAACTGAACAAAGCCGAGCCAAAAAACGGATCCTGTCAATTCGTAGACAAGCCAACTGATCGCTATGCGCTGCATCCAAGTCCCCATTAGGGAGATTGCTTGTCCTATAACATGTAAACGGAAATTTCTATAATGAAGAGAACGAAAAACCTGCATATTTAAAGATAATACTATATTAAAAGTATAACAAAAAATTCGGAGAAGAGATTCGCTTTTGCAAAAATAATGATGCAATTGATTAAAATCGATGCTTCAAT
>JALAGS010000074.1 GCA_022712315.1 Sphingobacterium sp.
AAATAGCTTTGAAAACTGAGAGAATAAACGGGAAATTGAAATCATATTTTGCTTTTTATAGAAATTAATTATCAGCCGAAACGATTTGATTCTGAATAATCTTTTTGGGTATTCAGACGAGAAACGGAATTTTCGCAGATTAGAGCGTTTTATAAAGTGGCATATAGGCATGCAGGAAGAAAATGAAGGTGCCAACAATGTCTCATTAAAAGAGGGATATGTTGAGTTGAGGAAATTGCAGGGGTAACGACGAATCTTAAAATAAAGACCGCGAATATTAAAAGCAATGGGAGGGCAATATTAAAAATATGTTATTTGCGGAAAAATTAAGAAATGAGAATTTTAGCACTAGTCGTTACGATATTTACCGTATGTTCCTGTAGGGGTAATTTCGAATCGGGATATAACGAAAAAATGGGAAATCTTTTCCAGAGCTGTACGGAAAAATTGGAAGAGAGCTATGGGAAGTTGTTGGATGGGGAATATGATGTCGATAAATCCGAATCTTCCTATGAAATGAAATTGAATGAGGCACGTGCTTTGAGCAGTTATATCAAGGGGATAAAATGCGAAGCTGCACAGTTGAGACCCGCTAAAACTGCGGAGGGTTTTCATGTGGCTACGGTTGCGTATATGACACAGATCGCTGATGGATATGGTGTTTTGTTGATTAAATATATTGATGAACAGAAAAAAGGAGCTAGGAAAAGTCTGCTAAGGGAGATTACGGATGAAAAAGCGCGACTTGCGGCCTTAGCCGATGAGTGTTTTGCGCATCAAATGGCCTTCTTGCATCTGGCTGGAATAAAAGGTGATAAGGAAACAAGAAATTAATTAAAGTATATTTTGATTTTATAGAGATGTTAAAGCTAAAATATAAGTGGTATTTGTTGGTTATTTTGCCGATGACGGCATTGTCCTGTAAGAGTAAAATAACAGCACAGCAGCCATCAACGCCTATTGCATTGGTGGATACCGTAAAGCCAGATTGGTATCGCGAAAACTATGGTCAGGTTGTTATGATTGACGATAATTTAGTGGTTAAAAAAAACGACAGTTACTTAATAGATCTTCCATTGCGGATTGTTCCAGATTCCACCTATGTCTTCTTTTTGAGTGCTAGAATTCCGGTAGAATTATTTAAGAAATCAAATGAGTTTTATCCCGATCTTCAGCATTTTGTGCTGATCGTCCCAGACTGGAAATTTTATGATGAGATTGCTAAAGAAGCATCAAAGAAAGGTATGTGTATAGAACCTGCGACGACCAATTTTTATTATTCGATAAAAAGAGAGGGTGGTGTGGTTAGGGTTGATAGTATTCGTCGTTCTGGTGACGATAATCCGGGCTTCGATTTCGTTCAACCCGCTTCGTCTAAAAATATGCTGACAGTTTACAGGAAGGAAAGTTATGGATCTGTTTGCTGTCCACGTGATCCAAAATGGGATATGGTAGATAAGGACGACTCTTTTTTGTACGATTTTGAACAAACTAATCACCTGAAAGTGACTAGGGGGAGATATGTGCAGATGGAGGGTAAAGAAGGCGAAAAGAGTATCTATTATACGTTGCCCGAATTGGCTTCAGCACAGCGTCTGGAATTTTTAGTCGCTAAATATGCGCAGACAACGCCGTTTATAACGCAGTTATTTGCACCGCAAACGGTACCGTTTGTAAGCGAAGGTTTTAACAAAATGAAAGAGCTGCCCTAACGCGAGAAATCATATGCGAATGATTCGATAATAACATAATTTTTTCATTTGAGATAAAGCTATTCGATCAGCTTTATCTCAAACATTTTATCCCAGTTTTTGCCGGTCACAAAAAAGGTGTTCGATTTTCGATTGTAGGCGATACCATTGAGTACATCTAAATCGACATGTTGCGTTACTTTTTCACGTAATTTGGAAAGATCCACCAATGCCTCTACGGTGCCTGTTTTAGGGTCGATCCGTCCAATAACATCTTCCATAAAGAAATTTGCATATATTTTTCCCTTTACCCATTCCATTTCATTGATCTGATCGACCATAGCTGTGTTCGTCGCCGCACGAATATAGTCTAATTTTGAGAAGTCATGTGGATTGAGTGTATAGATATAATCCGAACCGTTGGACATATATAAATTTTTGCCGTCGGAAGTCAATCCCCAGCCTTCCATTGGCTGAAAGTAAGGTAGTGTCTTAATAACCGATAGGGTATTTATATCGTATACATAGGCTACATTGTTTTTATAGGTCAATTGATACAATTGCCCATTGAGAACAGTGGCGCCTTCGCCAAAAATTGAATCATCCAATTCAATTTTCTTGATGGGCTCACCGGTTTTAGGGTTCGTCATGCGAACACTCGATTTACCTTTATTTCCGCTTGGGCCAATTCCATTTCCGGTGCTTTCGATTAAGTTGTCGCCATAAAACTCCAAACCTTGTGTAAAAGCTTTAATATCATGCGGATAAATATTTACAATGCTATACTGAAGCAAACGGGGAGGGGTGGAAGCGAATAAATCTATGCTTACTGTATTTTCCTCTTGTTTTCCATCACTGAACACGACAGCTTTAATAATCTGTTTGCCAAATTTCTCCTGTTGTAACGGATATTTGAAAGGCTCATTGCCGTTTACCTGTCCAATTTTTTTATCATTGATGTAATAGACGACAGAGTCTAATTTTGGCGTCTTCTCATTGTTTATCTTTAAAACTAGATCCTCTCCAAGTGCATAGCTCTGTTTGATACTGTCAAAGGTAAATGTAGGATTTTCTTCGGGCTGTCCGGATTGGGAGCTTGAAGTCGTATTTGTGTTATTGCGCTTATTTTCAGTACAGCCACTTAAAATCGCTAGAAACATGAAACTAATTAGATAAGATTTTTTTTTCATTGAAATGTTGTGCTTCATCACTCATCCTGTAATGAACTGTTGTTCTATTACTCGTTACCCAAACTTAGATAAATTGTTTTTTATATGCAATTCAATTCCTTATTATATAAAACCATTGACCTATTCCTTTAAGCAATAATCATATTATATTGTTCTGGTTTATGGCAGATCATCCGATATACTAGGTTGTCAAAAATATTCCCTTTCATAAAACTTCTGTTGAATCGATAGGTA
>JALAGS010000075.1 GCA_022712315.1 Sphingobacterium sp.
GAGGATCAACAAATTATCAAAGATTTTCCAGTATTGATAGGGGGATGTGGAATAGGAAGTTATATCGCAGAATGCTTATTGCGAATGGGTTTCGAAAATTTGACAATTGCTGATGGAGATGTTGTAGAATTGACAAACCTAAACCGTCAAAATTACACAAACAAGGATATTGGTGTCAAGAAAGCAATAGCCTTACGGGACCGTTTGTATGCAATTAATCCAGAAGCCAATATAATCGTGTTTCCTGAATTTATTGATCAGGATAACTTGTATGATATCGATCTCAATCATAAAGTTGCCATTAATGCACTGGATTTTTCTTCTGATATCCCCTTTGTTTTTGACCAATATATGGCCAAAAGAAATATACCGGTTGTACATCCTTATAATTTAGGTTGGGCGGGATTTTTGACTGTTCTCCCTCCCAAAGGTCTTAATCTGCAGTCGTTGGAAAAGGCACATCAGACATTTGAATTAAATGTCGGTAAATTTATTGTGGATAGCTTAAAAGCGAAAGATATCGATACGAAATGGTTTGAGGAATTTTTGGCAGAATATGGTAAAATAGCGTTGACGTCTCCTCCGCCGCAGCTATCGCTAGGTTTATACTTATTGTCGGGTATGGTTAGTCACGCCGTGTTCAATTTGGCAACAGCAAAACCGGTAAAATTCTTTCCGGATTCCTATTATTTATCAATGATGAACTGAACTTAATATAATTGAAAAAAATATTCGTTCCATTACACTTTTCTGTAGTAAATTTGTTGCTGTGGGAATTTAAACGAAAAGTCTTTATTTTTATAATTGCATATCGAATAACATTTGCATGAACTGGACGCCTGAAAATTATTATTTTACCAAACTAAATAAAAACGAACTTCCTGAACTTATTCATTTTTATTTAGTAACGACTCAGGAGCATTACAAACTGGATAGTTATTCCGAAGAGGAATATAAGTTTGATTTTGAATCATTAATAGGAGAGGATCAGATTTTTTTTGATCGTTCCATTTATTATGTCCTTCGAAGTAAACTCGATAATGGTATCCATGCATCTATTAGAATTACATTTTGGGATAAGGAAACAAGCTTACCGATTCAGAAATTATTTGATATAGAAACAGAAAGCTTATTAATTCCACATGTAACTAATTTTTGGCATATCGGACGTTTTGTTATTTCTGGTAAGATAATAGGTAATCGAATTAATATCTTAAAAAAGATGCTTTTTGATGCTTTTTACGGGCCACATAGCCTTGGCAGCGGATTAGTCATAGCCGAATGCGACCGGAAAGTTGTGAACACACTTCGGAAATTGGAAATTGAATCTTATCAGCTTGGAGATCCTATTATTTACTTATATTCTGAAACTTTACCAATCTATATTAAATCGGAATGGCTGAAAACTTTTGTAGAGAAGAATAAGTATTCCCAGCATAGTATAGGAAATAATGTGGATATCCAGAAATTTGTTGAGATGTCTAACCAAATGCTGTTATGTCCAAAAAATAATGAATAACATCAAAAAAGAGATAATTCAATGGCCAATGCTGTGGCTTCTGTTATACTTTTGACTTTTAGTTTTGAAAATATTTGTTTTTTGTGAAATTTCACCGTATCAATTGATACATATAACCGATCTGCTATTTGATCCATCGTAAGGCCTTGTGCCGAAAAGAGAAGAATATCCTTTTCACGGGGTTTCAATTTAATACGAGCAGTTTCTACCCAAATATCTTTATCTAGATCATATTCAAATTGTTTCCCATCTTCATCAGATTTAAATCGAATGTTTCCCGAGTTTGCATGCGAGGACATCGAAACCAGGCATAGTGCGATCCAAGGATTGGAAAACTTATCCAAGAGCAGGGGTTTTAGTTTATGGTTCACTAAAAGTGGTTTATTACCGGGTTGCTTTAAATGGAAATCATAAGATATGGAGAATTTTAAACGATCTTCGGCATCTAAATTTCCAAAAAAGTCAAAACCAACATCGTTAATTTTTTTGAGTAAATGCAAATCGCTCTCAGGGACATTATTTACATAGTGATAATAACCGTCCCGCATTACTTCAGTAGGTGTACTTCCACATAAAAAGATCGGATTATCAGAAACAAATAGAAAGCTTTTCTTTGAATAATCAATTAAATATATACTTTGATAGGTTAATCTGCTTAAGGATTTAGCGAAATTAATAAAGGCTTCGACAATCTCATAATCATCTTTGCTAAAGTCGTCTTTAACTTGTACCGGCTTGAAAAAATCTTCAATCTTAATTTTCATAGTGTAAATTACAAAGATGATCCGTAATCGCTTTTGAAATACCACGTAAAATCGATGTTGTCCTGGCGTGCAAGTTACAAAAATAAGGACGTAATCTCAATTTATACGCTAGAAATAGGCTTTTTTACATCCTATCCTTACTTTGTAACCATCGTTAAAGTAATATCTAAACCTGTTTAAAGTATTAAATCTCTATCCAGCAATCAAATAAGTTTCTACACAAATGGGTAGAATATTGTTTATAATGATAATACAAAAGATAATACTATTATCTTTAAGGTTTTAAAGCAAATAATTGTATAAATATAACTTATTGGATCCAAATAGCCAATAGTAATTATTGCTTTGCCTGAGTTTTTGATAAAGTTTTAATCCTGAGATGATGACCTCCAGCGATTTTTTTCAATTTGTACGCTCATCTCGAAACCTCGTTTCCGATGCATAGCCAGCATAAAAATTTTTGTAGATGGAAATTGTTCGTGCCCACAGTCGGGCAAGGTGTTCAAGAGGTTTAATCGAGTAAATTATAAATTTCCCAAGCTTTCTTACCTGTAAATCAAAATCTTTTATTTCCTAGGCTTCGTGTCAATTATATTCAGTTTATTTTATATGTATATACATTTTGATTTTATTCATTTGATATTTGTTTTTTTTGTAGTAATATTGTTCTTAAAGTTTTGCTTTTAAACGTTTTGTTGAATTCTTAATGTATGTACAATATAGTTCTTGTTATGAGTCTTTCGTGCAGTTTAAGAGAAAAGCAACTGATGTAATTAAAAATCTGATACTTATGAAATTACGTTTCTCACTTTCTTTTGCAGCTGGTTTATTATTTATGTGTGGACAGTCTGCCTTAGGACAGGAGCATGCAATTTGGCAATTGGGAAATTCAGACGGCTCAAGTAGTGAATTTGCTTTGACCCCTAATGGATATAAGAAATTTTTGGAACATGATTTTGGTTATGAGGACAATGCATTTATCATCGGTCAATCTACGTTAGCAAAAGATTTACCCTATGTATTACCTGGCCCAGCTAATGAATGGGGTGGGACTGGAGGCACCTCTGGTCTGAGAACACATTTTTTAAATCTCTACTATGTGTTAAACGACAGTATAGAAGATGGTCAATGCACACTCCAGGTTAAATTGGCAAATAGTGATCCAAAGAATAGTCCAACACTACAGATCTCAATCAATGGTAAACCTTATAATTTTGAGGTAAAAGAGGGAGCCGGTAACGGTGAACCCCTAAATAATACTTCAAAATCTGGAAATTCGACTATCGGCATACCTTTGCCTACCGATCTCATCAGAAAAGGCGGTAATCAGATTACCATAACTGTCATAAAGGGCGGTTGGGTTGAGTTTGATTCTTTTAAACTAATCGGTCCACAAGCTATTAAGTTGATTGCCAATTGTACTGCGATCGTTAAAAATGTGCAGCAATCTGATTTTGAAATTCTGAGTTCGGGAAAACCTGTTCAGCATATGCTGGTTGATCTTTTGAAATTGGAAGATGACGAAAAGCTGAAAGTGGTCTTAGATGGAAAGAAGATTTATGAGAAATCGCTTGAAAAAGGTGCGGCGAAACTTGAAATACCGATGCCTTATACCGCTAAAAATGTCGTAAGTAGGTATGAAATTTATAGTAATGGACAATTAATACAATCGTCAGCAATCGCCCGAGGGCCCAAGAGATTAGGGGGTGTTTCAGATTATGTGAACACAATGATTGGTTCGGCGCATTCCAGATGGATGATAGCGCCAGGACCATGGATGCCTTTCGGAATGGTAAAGATAAGTCCAGACAACCAAAATATTGGCTGGCAGGCGGGTTATGAACCGTCCATTGAATCTATTGGTACGTTTAGCCATATTCATGAATGGACCATGGCGGGATTGGGAACATTTCCTACTGCAGGTCAATTGAAAACGAGGGTCGGCGATCAGTACAGTTCAGATTCAGGGTATCGATCTGCAATAGATAAAACCAGCGAAAAGGCGCCATTGGGTTATTATGCCGTACATCTTCTTGATCACGATATCGATGTAAAATTAACCGCAGCAACACGTTCTAGTTTTCAGCAGTATACCTACCATAAGTCTGATACAGGTCGTATTATGATTGATCTTAAAGTAAACGGAGAGTACGATTATAAAATTAAAGATCTTTCCCTCAAAAAGGTTTCTGATTACAAGGTTGTAGGATACAGTAATCAATTGTCTGAAAATGTTTGGTCTACCGATGCAAAACAGGATTATATCGTGTACTTTGTCATGGAGTTTGACAAACCGATCATCAACTATGGCACATGGCATAATGATCAGGTGATACAACGTGCTGATCTGGTTGCTGATAGTGCTCAATTTGCAGGAATGTATGTAGAATTTGATGTTCGCAAAGATAAAGCAGTGCAGCTGCGCACCGGGATTTCCTATGTGAGCTTAGCCAACGCTGAAGAGAATCTGAAGACCGAATTGGCAGACCCATTTGGATGGTCCATTGACCGGGTCGTGGCAAATCAGCATAAAGTGTGGGACGAATTGTTAAGTCGGTTGGAAATAAAATCCTCAGACTATCTTGAAAAAGAGAAGTTCTATACCAATATGTACCGCACTTTGGCAAGCCGAAACACATTCAGCGATGTCAATGGAGAATGGAGATCTTCAGACGAAGTGATACAAAGGTTACCGCATAAAGGAGATCTCGCTTTAGGGTGTGATGCATTCTGGAATACCTTTTGGAATTTAAATCAATTTTGGAATCTGGTTACACCCGAGTGGTCCAATAAATGGGTCCGGTCGCAGCTTGCAATGTATGACGCAAATGGCTGGTTGGCTAAAGGACCGGCAGGCATGGAGTATATACCCGTAATGGTTGCAGAACATGAAATACCGCTGATTGTGGGGGCCTATCAGATGGGGATTAGAGATTATGACGTTGAAAAAGCATTCGAAGCCGTTAAAAAAATGCAAACAACGAGCCCATTGAAATTTGAAGGCGGCTTTGCGGGTAACAGGGATCTGGATGCTTATTTAAAGTACAAGTATGTTCCTTATGATTTGGGCCGATTTTCAAATTCGATGGAATATAGTTTTGACGACTGGACTGTTGGCCAGTTCGCAAAATCGTTAGGAAAGGAGCAGGAGTATACGTATTTTAATGACCGTGGAGCCTGGTGGAAAAACGCAATCGATGTCAATAGTGGATATGCCCGTATGAAAGATGCCAAAGGAGAATGGTACAAAGATTTTGATCCTTTCAAGTCTGGGGCCAATCACCATTATGTGGAGGGAAATGCTTGGCAACTGACATTTTTTGTGCCGCAGGATATTCCTGAACTAGCAAAAATGATCGGACAGGACGTATTCTTAAAACGATTGGAATGGGGTTTTTCGGAGAGCGAGAAATGGCGCTATAATGGTCCTAATGACCAATATTGGGATTATCCCGTCGTTCAGGGAAACCAGCAGTCGATGCATTTCGCCTATATTTTTAATTGGTTAAATAAACCTTGGTTGACACAGAAATGGAGCCGTTCCATCGGTGCGCGCTATTATGGACAGGGGATTTCAAATGCTTACCTGGGGGATGAAGACCAAGGGCAAATGAGTGCTTGGTATATTATGAATGCGATTGGTTTATTTCAGATCGATGGCGGAACAAGGGTAAAACCGATTTATGAAATAGGAAGTCCACTTTTTGAGGAGGTCAAGATTAAATTGGGTGGTCAATATGGAAGGGGGGAACAATTTACGATCAAAGCAAAAAATGCAAGTAAGAAAAATATGTATGTACAACGTGCGACATTAAATGGAAAACCTTTAAATACCTTTTACTTTGATGCGGCTGAACTTTTAAAAGGGGGAGAGCTTGTTTTAGAAATGGGTGCGGTACCCAATAAACAATGGGGATTGTTTCAATAAGTAAATGTTTTTCATTGAGGAGTTCAGGTTGACTTAATTTGAATGAGAGGGGCGGGATATAACCATGATTTGTTAAAGCTTGGTTAAACCGACCGGGCTGTGATAACAAACTTCCTTCGGCCAGCGTTATAGAGGTAGTTTCATAATTTAGGTTAATAATTGGTTAGTTAGTAAAAACCTGAAGTTCCCCGCTTCAGGTTTTTTGTTGATATGGGTTAGAACTGTCTTTCTTATGTAGTCTTTTTAGTTTTGCTAAATCCTATTAACAAACGTAAAATCATCGATATAACCGCTGGTAATATTTGTAAATATTTACGATTATCTGTAGTATTGTAGGTACACGCTAAAATGCGCGGCCTATGGTGTTTGCTTGAATAAAAGCAATTAACAATGTCGTCTATCAAGATTATATGATCAAATTTATCCGTTTTTTACTTTTAGGATTATTTCTTTGGGAGAATGTTTCTGCCCAAAAGCTTCCTACCGACTATGTCAATCCGTTTATCGGTACCAGCAATTATGGAACAACCAATCCGGGAGCTCAGGTTCCCAACGGTTTGATGAATGTTTCCCCTTTTAATGTAATGGGATCATCACTTAACGCATTTGATAAGGATGAAAGATGGTGGTCAACTCCCTATGAACATAGCAATAGCTATTTTACAGGTTTCTCGCATGTCAATTTAAGTGGTGTAGGATGTCCAGATATGGGAAGTTTGTTGTTGATGCCAACCTCAGGAAAACTGGAGGTTGATTATCATCAATATGGTAGTACCTATACGCAAGAGGTTGCCCATCCGGGGTATTATAGCAATGTATTAAAGAAATATGGCATTAAAACGGAAGTTTCAGCCACAGCACGTGTGGGAGTTTCTAAATTCACTTTTCCAAAAGGACAGGCAAATATCCTGCTCAATTTGGGCGAAGGTTTAACAAATGAAACGGGAGCGACAGTTCGGTATGTGAGTGATACTGAAATAGAAGGATCTAAGTTGTTGGGCTCTTTCTGCTACAGTAATAATCAGGCTGTTTACCCAATCTTCTTTGTCATGCGTGTCAATAAAAAGCCCGCAAAAAGAGGTTACTGGAAATTCCAGCGTGCCGGAGAAAAATGGGAAAATGACTGGAATAAAGATGCTGGAAAATATAAGATTTTTACAGACTATACAGATCAGCTTTCTGGTGATGATCTTGGCGCATTCTTTAGTTTTGATGTTCAGGAAAATGAAAGTTTAGAGGTACAGCTTGCTGTGTCGTTTGTGAGCGTCGACAACGCCCGTAAAAATCTAGAAGCCGAGCAGGCCGATTTCGGATTTGAGAAAACGCATCAGCAGGCTTCTTTGCAATGGAATAATGCCTTGTCCAAGATACAGGTAGAAGGTGGAACGGAAGATCAGAAAACCGTATTTTATACAGCACTATATCATGCCATGATTCATCCCAATGTTTTACAGGACGTGAATGGCGAGTATCCCGCAATGGAAAGCCGGAAGACTCTTGTCGCAGATCACAATCGTTATACAGTGTTTTCGCTATGGGATACCTATAGAAATGTACAGCCGCTTATGTCGTTGGTTTATCCCGATAAGCAGGTTGGTATGATACGTTCCATGATCGATATTTATAAAGAAAACGGCTGGATGCCGAAATGGGAATTGTATAGCCGGGAAAGCTATACGATGGATGGTGATCCTGCAGTTCCTGTGATTGTTGATGCATGGATGAAAGGTATTCGGGATTTTGATATCAATACAGCTTATGAAGCCTTTTTGAAATCTGCCACTGCAACTGATTCAACAAATAAAATTAGGCCTGACAATGCGGATTATGTGAAGTATGGGTATGTACCGTTGCGCGATTCATTTGATAATTCTGTATCGCATGCGATAGAATATTATGTTGCGGACTGGAATTTAGCTCAGTTGGCTGCCTCTTTGGGGAAAACCAAAGATGCACAGCTTTTTGGTAAGCGTGCGCAGGGGTATAAACATTACTATTCTTCGGAGTATGGGACTTTCAGGCCTATCCTTCCTAACGGCAAGTTTTTAAGTCCATTTAATCCATTGATGGGCGCTAATTTTGAACCTAACCATGGTTTCCATGAAGGTAATGCCTGGAATTACAGTTTTGCAATTCCATTTGATATTCCGGGTTTGGTGAAATTGATGGGCGGAAAGCAAAAATTTGTAGATCGGCTTCAGGCAACGTTTGATAAGGGATATTTTGATGTGACAAACGAACCGGATATGCTATATCCACATGTGTTTTCAGAAATTAAAGGCGAAGAATGGCGCACCCAAAAGTTGGTGAAAGAAATACTGGAAAAACATTTTACCAACAGCCCCGGCGGTATACCTGGTAATGATGACACGGGGACGATGTCTACATGGGCGCTCATGAACATGATCGGGATTTATCCTTTCTGCCCGGGTAGACCAGATTATACCGTTGTAACCCCGGTATTTGATAAAGTTACTATTCAGCTCGATAAAAAATACTATCCAAATGCCGATAAAGTAACCATAAGACGTCAAAAAGAAGGGACTGGTGAATATATCAAAAAGATCGTGATCGACGGAAAACCATTCAATGGATTTAAAATCAGTCACCAGACTTTAGTCAATAGCAAGGATATTCTAATTATTACTGGAAATAGATAAATAAGCAAACTAAATTGAAAACTGATCTACAGAATGAAATATATTAATTATGCGGTCTGCGCAGGCCTATTATCTTTAATTGGTTGTGCTTCGCTAAAAAGCTCCGATGAAAGTTCTTATGCAACGTATGTAAATCCTTTTATCGGAACGGACTTTACCGGAAATACATATCCAGGCGCACAATCGCCTTTTGGGATGGTACAGCTAAGTCCAGATAATGGACTGCCCGGCTGGGACCGTATTTCCGGATACTTTTATCCCGACAGTACAATTTCTGGCTTTAGCCATACCCATTTAAGCGGTACCGGGGCTGGTGACTTATACGATATATCTTTCATGCCGGTGACATTGCCCTATCATGAAGCGGAAGCTCCTCTTGGTATACATTCGAAGTTTTCCCACAAAGACGAAAAGGCACATGCAGGATATTATCAGGTAAAACTGATTGATTATGATATCAATGTAGAGCTGACGGCAACAGCACGTTGCGGCATCCAGCGCTATACTTTTCCAAAGGCAGAATCTGCCGTATTTTTGGATTTAAAGAAAGCAATGAACTGGGATGCGACTACAGATTCGCGCATCGAAGTGGTAGATTCTGTGACTATTCGTGGCTATCGTTTTTCTGAAGGCTGGGCCAGAGGACAACGTGTCTATTTTGAAACTCGTTTTTCCAAACCTTTTACAGCAGTCCATATTGATAGCACGGTCATATTATCAAGTGCCGATACAACAGTGAAGAAGGCAACGCGAATCGGTACAGCCTATAAAGCCCGATTTGATTTTAAAACTGCCGAAGGCGAACAGGTAACGCTTAGCACTGCACTTTCTGGGGTAAGCATGGAAGGTGCGTGCAAAAATTTGAAAGCGGAAGTTCCAAAAGATGATTTTGACTATTATTTGAAAGAGGCAGAGCAAAATTGGAACAATGAATTGGGGAGGGTTGCCATCGAAACCAAAGACAGAGAGGAGCAGGTCAAATTCTATACAGCATTGTATCATTCCATGCTTGCACCGACAATTTTTAGTGACATTGATGGTGCTTATATGGGGGCTGACCGAAAAATACATCAGGCTGAAGGCTGGACCAACTACAGCACGTTTTCCCTTTGGGATACTTATAGAGCTTCCCATCCCTTATTTACTTATATTGATCCTAATCGTGTAAACGATATGATTAAGTCGTTCATCGCTTTTTATGAACAGCATGGACGATTGCCAGTATGGAATATTTACGGGAGTGAAACAGATATGATGATCGGGAATCATGCAATTCCTGTCATTGTAGATGCATATTTAAAAGGAATCGGTGATTTTGATGCTGCAAAAGCATTAGAAGCCTGTGTTGCGACAGCTAATATCGACAATTATAGAGGCATAGGTCTGTATAAAAAATTAGGCTATTTACCCTATGATGTCAAGGATGAATATAATGCTGAAAACTGGTCGCTATCGAGAACACTTGAATATGCATACGATGATCATTGTATCGCCATGATGGCGGATAAGATGGGCAAGAAAGAGATTGCAGGAACATTTTTTGCAAGAGCGCAGAACTACAAAAACGTTTATAATCCGTCGACTTCATTTATGCAGCCCCGGGATAGTAGAGGTAAATTTATTACCCCATTTGATCCCGAAGAGTATAGTGCGCATATCTGTGAGAGTAATGCTTGGCAATATTTCTGGTCGGTACAGCATGATATTTCCGGATTGATTAAGCTTGTTGGTGGGCAAGAACGCTTCGCTCAGAAGTTGGATAGCATGTTCACATTTCATCCTTCGGATACCAGTAAACTTCCAATTTTTAGCACAGGAATGATTGGTCAATATGCCCATGGTAATGAACCAAGCCACCATGCACTCTATTTATTTAATGCTGTTGAACAACCTTGGAAAACACAGCAATATGCAGCAGAGGTTATGAATAAACTTTATTTAAATACACCTGCTGGATTGAGTGGAAATGATGATTGCGGACAGATGTCAGCTTGGTATGTATTCAGCTCGTTGGGTTTTTACCCCGTAGATCCTATCAGTGGGAAATATGAGATCGGCACACCTTTGTTTGAAAAAGCCGAATTGAAACTGTCCAATGGAAAGAAATTTACGGTTAAGGCAAACCAGGTGAGCAGATCCAATATTTATATCCAATCGGTTACTCTTGATGGTAAACCTCTTGAAACAAGTTATATTACACATGAACAGATTATGTCAGGTGCGACATTAGTGTTTGAAATGGGCGAGAAACCAGGACCGGTGTGGTACAAAAATAAGTAGCCTCATTTCTATTTAGATAGATCTTTTTAAGCGCAGCCTCCAGATGAATATTTAATGAATTTGGGGGCTGCTTGTTTTCTCGGCTGGATTATTCAGGCTTTTGTAAAAGTAGGTTGTGCTACACGGCAAACCATTGGGAAGAAGAGCGTAATTTGGAATATCACCGACAATAGTCCAGCCACATTTTTGGTACATGAGATATGCAGGGCTATCAGTTACCGTATCGAGCACCATAAGTGTTTTATTTAAATCAATGGCTATCTTTTCAATTTGCTGAAGCAATTTCTGTGCAATGCCCATTCTCCGAAAGTCAGAATGAACCAGCATTTTGGCAACATCTGCACGATGTACTTGATTGGAAGGAAGATCAGTTTGCAATTGAACTGTTCCGGTGATCTGATTTGTTACGCTATTTTTGGCAACAATTAATACAGTTTTCTGCTGTTTAACCTTATCCAGGACTTCGGTCCAGAATTTGCTTGCCTGTTCAACGGTCATATCGTCCATAAAACCTATAGAGGCACCTCCTTGGACAATGTTAAAAGTCAGGTCTACGAGTTGCGTAATTAAGATGTCACTGGATTCTTTGATTTCTTCAATGACAAAATCTATATTGGAAGTAAGCATGGAGCTGCTGTGTTTGATGGTAAATCTTTATTCACTTCGGGTGAACGCAAAATAAATGACATATAGCCAGCCAAGTATTCCGTGAATTAAAGCCCAAAGTATCGATTTATTACGGTCCCACGAAGTGACGACGGCAATTACTGATCCAAGACCTATTCCCGATTGCGTTATTGTCTGTGTCGTTGATTTACTGATCTCCTGACCAAACACTGTATTGGAAACGAATATAAACAGTATAAATAACGTAAGCTGTTTCATAACGACTTTATTGCGCCCCTCTTACTTTGAGTTCTTCATTAATATCTTTTATTCTTTTGAAATTGAGAATCGCAATTGGGGATAAAGCAAAAGGAATGGCCATTAGTGCACTAAACCCTTTGGTAACCGAAGTGTAAATCCCCATTCCTAATAAAATAAAGAGCATGATGGTTAACATCCAGGTAACTACAAGCGCAGTTTTCCTGTTGGTTTGAAGCTCTTCAATAGTCATTCCGTTTAATGGTCTATTATTCATGATTTCTTTGGTTTATATTCTCTAATTTCCGTAATTCTTTTTAAGAAACAAAGTGTTGAGCTTCAAATGATATGTA
>JALAGS010000076.1 GCA_022712315.1 Sphingobacterium sp.
TCTTTATTCTCTGTTTTTTGCGAGCGCTTTTTTTTTAATTCAACCTGTGTTTGCACAGGCACCTAAGACACTTCCAGCCTTTACTTTTGATGAGGTTTATCAAGCAGGTAAGTTTAATTCGGATAAGCTGCCCAAGTCGGGCTATATCGTATTGAATTTTTATGATCCAGGTTGTGGGCATTGTCAGAAAATGGGAGCGGGCATTGCACAGAACCTGGCGAAGCTAAAGAATGTTTCATTTTATTTTATCTCTATGAATGATAAAGCCTATGTGGATGGTTTTATTAATATGCATGCTAAGGCCTTAAAAAATGCAACGAATATAAAGTTCTTATTTGATGCCGGAACGCAGTTTATCGAAAAATTCAAGCCTAGTAATTATCCGTCCTTATATATTTATGATGCGAAAACGAAAATGCTGGTACAGCATCTGGACGGAGAAGATGATGTAAAAAAGCTATTAACAGCGCTAGGAATCAGTAGTTAGTTGTCAGTCTGCAAGGTATAAAAGCGAAGCGCCCGGTATTTCTGCCAGGCGCTTCACTTTTTATTAGTTTTGTTTATTGATGAAGACAAATTTACCGTCAAATACATCCAGTCGGATAATGGAGTCGCGACTTACTTTTCCGGATAATATTTCCTTCGAAAGTTCATTCAGGATACGTTTCTGAATGACCCGTTTTAATGGCCTTGCTCCATAGATTGGATCATAGCCAAGCTGTGCTAGCCAGTCCATCGCTTCGTCTGATGCTGTGATAAAGATATTTTGTTCGGCCAGCTGTTTCTGAACATGGGCAAATTGCAGCCTAACAATATCTCCAATTTCGTCTCTGCTTAACGGCGTAAACATAATGACTTCATCGATACGGTTCAGGAACTCCGGACGGATCGATTGTTTCAGCAGGTCAAATACCTCGTTGCGTGTTTTGGCAATGATCTCCTCTCTATTGTCATCACTTAGATGGCTGAAATTTTCTTGTATAATATGAGAGCCCGTATTGGACGTCATAATAATAATCGTATTCTTGAAGTTGACTGTACGGCCTTTGTTGTCCGTTAGATGACCATCGTCCAGCACCTGCAAAAGTATGTTAAATACATCAGGATGAGCCTTTTCAATTTCATCGAGCAGAACCACCGAATAAGGACGTCTCCGGACAGCTTCTGTCAACTGACCGCCTTCATCGTACCCTACATATCCCGGAGGCGCTCCAATCAAACGGGAGACAGCATGCCGTTCCTGATATTCCGACATATCAATACGTACCATTGATTGTTCGTCGTCGAACAAGAACTCAGCGAGTGCTTTTGCCAACTCTGTTTTTCCCACACCTGTAGTACCTAAGAATATAAACGATCCTATAGGTCTTTTTGCATCATTTAGTCCGGCTCTTGAACGGCGTATCGCATCTGAAATTGCTTCTATTGCTTCATCCTGACCAGCAACGCGTTTATGGAGTTCCTCTTCAAGATTCAGTAATTTTTCGCGCTCAGACTGAATCATTTTACTGACGGGTATTCCAGTCCACTTAGCGACAACATCGGCAATATCTTCAGAAGTCACTTCCTCTTTCAGCATACGTTTGCTTTCCTGTTTTTCGGCGAGCTCAGCTTTCAGTTTCTCCACTTTCTCCTGCGCCTCTTTGATTCGGCCATAACGTAATTCTGCAACTTTACCATAATCGCCGGAACGTTCCGCCTGTTCGGCTTCGAGTTTGTAATTTTCAATGTTTTCAATTTCTTGGTTTACATTGTCAACCAAACTCTTTTCCTCTTGCCATGCAGCGCGCAGCGTATCACGTTCAGCAGATAGATTGGCTATACTTTCTGAAAGCTCCTGTACCTTTTTATCGTCGTTTTCACGTTTCAAAGCCTCGCGCTCGATTTCCAGTTGCATAATGCGACGTTCCAGTTCATCGACTGCCTCCGGTACAGAATCCATTTCCAAGCGTAATTTCGATGCTGCCTCGTCAATTAGATCAATCGCCTTATCTGGTAGGAAACGGTCCGCAATATAACGTTGCGATAGTTCTACTGCTGCAATAATGGATTCATCCAGTATGCGCACCTTATGGTGTGTTTCGTACCGTTCTTTCAATCCGCGAAGGATGGATATAGCGTCTTGCGTATCTGGTTCTTCTACCATAACCTTTTGGAATCGACGTTCCAGGGCTTTGTCCTTTTCGAAATATTTTTGGTATTCATTTAACGTTGTGGCACCTATGGCACGAAGTTCCCCTCTGGCCAGTGCCGGTTTAAGGATGTTTGCTGCGTCCATCGCACCTTCACCACCGCCTGCACCCACTAGGGTGTGGATCTCATCAATAAAGAGGATAATTTCGCCGTTGGAGTCCGTAACTTCTTTAACGACAGCTTTTAAGCGTTCTTCAAATTCCCCTTTATATTTAGCTCCAGCTACCAGGGCACCCATATCTAAGGAAAATACGATTTTAGATTTTAGATTTTCCGGGGCGTCACCTTTTATAATTCTGTACGCAATACCCTCAGCAATAGCGGTTTTACCAACCCCTGGTTCACCGACGAGTATAGGGTTGTTTTTGGTACGGCGTGAAAGGATCTGCATGACGCGTCGAATTTCTTCGTCGCGGCCGATAACAGGATCCAATTTGCCAGATTCAGCATACTCATTTAAATTTCGGGCATATTTTCCCAAAGCATTATATGTCGCTTCAGCATTTTGATCGGTTACCCGGCTGTTTCCGCGCAATTCTTTTATGGCGGTCTTTAAGTCCTTTTCAGTCACGCCCTGCGATTTTAGCAGGGTTGAAGTCTTGTCGGATGTGGCTAGAATACCTAATAGTAGGTGCTCCACAGAGACAAATTCGTCATTGAATTCCTTTAAATACCCTTGTGCTTTCTGCAGCGCATTATTCGCATCACTGCTTAGATAAATGTTGCTACCACTTACTTTAGGAAATCCTTCTATCTGCTTGTCGAGCTCAGTTCCTAAATAGGTGATATTGACGTTTAGTTTCTTTAATAAGTGGCTGACAACGTTTTCATCCACAGTAAGTAAAGCTTTTAAAATATGCGCAGTTTCAATAGCCTGTTGTTGATGGCCGGCTGCAATTTCTGACGCTTTTTGTATGGCCTCCTGAGCCTTGATTGTATAATTGTTAAAATTCATTGTTATGATCTTAATTAAAGTTTTGTTGATACGTCTAATTGATAACAATCGAAGTGCCATTCAGGTTTTAGCTGCTATTTCGGAAAAAATGGCAATCTTTTTTATTGAATCATGACAAATTTTCAGCTATTTAAAATAATACGCTTGATTTTTAAATAATTGGCTTAGCAGACAGAAAAATTGTTGTGATCGACTTGCTTTTTTGATTGAAGCTTTCGATATTTGCAGCATCTTAAAACGGTCAGACGTTTTAAGATTGAGAAGAAGTAACGCCTCTTTAGCTCAGCTGGTAGAGCAACTGACTTGTAATCAGTAGGTCATTGGTTCGATCCCGATAAGAGGCTCAAAAAAAATCCCCAAGGTTTTCTTGGGGATTTTTTGTTTAATCTAAGGTCAATTTTGCAGCAGTGGCAATTTTCTTGGGTATATCTGTATTGTCCATTTTCTGATTGAATAGTTCTGATCCGGCTCCGATAGCATATACCGGCGCGTAGGCTGCCGAATGATTGTTGGAAGCCCAGCTAATTGACCCCATACGGTTCAGGATGGAGATACTTAATGCCGCTATTTTATCGTCACTTGCGTAAAGGCTTTTTGCCGTCTCATTTTGATGGTCTACGAAACTTTTTTGATAAGCATTCTGTAGCGCTTTACGATCTGTTTCGGGAACTTCTATTTTGGAAAACAGACCTGTTTGCAAAGAGATCAGATTTTTCAAATCATCCCAGGTAGCATTTGGACGATCTTTACGCAAATTGCCAATTGCATTTGAAAGTTCAGACTGCGAGGTTTTTTGGTGGGATAATATCTTGGTTTTAAGAGAAGAACTCCCATTTCCGATACCTAATCCTCCCGTTTCGTGGTCTGCAGTAACAACAATCAACGTTTCTTTTGGATATTTTTGATAAAATTCATAAGCCAGTTGTGCTGAAGCATTGAAGTCCAGGACTTCCTGAATAGTTGTTGCTGCATCATTGGCATGGCAGGCCCAATCGATTTTGCCACCTTCGATCATCAGAAAAAAGCCCTTGCTATTGTCCTGATGAAGTGCAGTGATCGCTGCAGCAGTAAGGTCAGCCAGTTTTAAATCTTCCGGTTTTTGGTCTATGGCATATTTGAGGGCATCTGCAGGCGTGCCATCCGAATTCATGAATATCATCTTATCAGCCTTATTGCTCTTTTTGCTGTAGGCATCCTTCCCCTTGACGATGGTATAACCAGCCTTTTCTAATAGCGGGCGAAGCGAAGCTGCTTTTTTCCCGTCAAATGTTGTTTCAGGTTTTAAAAAATTGGAACCCCCAAAAAAATCAAAATTTGAATTGATAATCTCGTGGCCAATTTCATAGTACATGTCGCGGTCCGGCTGATGGGCATAAAAGGAAGCCGGGGTGGCGTGGTCAATGCTTACACTTGTAATGATACCTACTTTTTTACCCTGTTCCTTCGCTGCATAGGCAATGCTTTTATAGGGGATAGTTCCTGTACTATCCATACCGATCACGCCGTTTTTCGTCTTTTTTCCAACAGCAAGGGCAGTGCCTCCGGCACCAGAATCCGTTACGCCGTTTGACAGTGAATGGGTGGAAGCGAATCCAACATGTGGAAATTGGGTGAAAACCAATGGGGTAGGGTTACTTTTATGTTGGGTTTCTGCCTGATGAATTTCAGTTAAATTAACTTGATTGAGCCCCATGCCGTCACCAATTAGATAAAAGATGTACTTTGCTTCTTGACTGAAAGCAGGAAAAGCATGTATAAAGGAGAAGAGGAAAAGAAATAAAAAGTGTTTTTTCATTTTAATGATTGTTATTTTAAAAAAACACAAATTACAACCTTCGCATTAGCTTATTGTTAAATCCATATTATGAATGCTTTTTATTGCATTCACTATTGATTGTTTCTTCAATCACTCTTCGCGCTTTGCTTCGAATTAGATTCGTACCTTATTCGGATGAAATACAGCTATTGTACAGATCCTGACCAGATGTTGACCAGACCCTGAACAGGAATTATCTGGTCAACATCTGGTCAATAATGCTTGCCAAACGGTCTATGGCCGAAGGTGGTCCGAACACAATACGAAGACAACTCCAAAAACAGCATGAGGGCTACAGACCCAAAAAGCCACTGCAGACCTAAAACTCCAGCTAGCCTGCTGTCCAGGATAGAGAAGCTGATCAAAGTTTAACCCTTAGGTTCAGGAGAGAGATAAGCAAATTTTCAGAAAAGGTTAAGAATTTGCTGCCGTTAGCGATTTTATATCCTTCACGGAAACTATATTCATTTTCTCTTGACAATTATCGATTGAATGAAGCATTGCGGCAGCAACCTGCGCAACAGGGAGAGCCTCGTATGTTTTGAATAATCCGATGCTATTAAAGATACGAAGGGCACCAATGGATATTTTTTCACCTAAGCGATCTGTATTTGGGCGAATTAGGCCCCCTGGCTGGACGATAATAAGTTTTTTGAAATCAAGGGACTTGATGTGTTGTTCAAGGCTCCCTTTCATACGGTTATAAAAGATCTTCGACTTTGGATCTGCATTAACGGCCGAAAGTAAAAGGAAAACTGGACAGTCATTCTTTTTAGCCAGTGCAGCAAATTGCAAATTAAGATCATGGTCTATTCTCCATTGTGCTTCTTTACCGCCCGCATCCTTGATTGTGGTGCCGAGACAGGAAATAGCAACGTCGCCTTGAATATAGGTGTCAAAGTCCGCCAGACTGTCGAAATTCACGACAACCTGTTTTAGCTTGGTATGTTCTTTAAAGGAAATACGACGTAAAAGGACAACAATTTCCGTAATTTTATCAGATTTTAACATCAAATCTACCAGCGCTCTTCCTGTAGCACCGGAGCCGCCAATTAAAACTACTTTCATGGTCTATGCTTGTTTTTTTTATTTATATTCGATGAAGTGTTTATCTAGTCAGTCAGCCAAAAGGGAGGATTTACAATTAATCTTTATAATTTGGTTTCCCTGGTGTAAAACGGACAATAGATTGATCTAGTCTGAGGGTGTCAGCCACCGTGATGAGGTCTTCTTCAACAATAAAATTTTGATCAATAGATGTCTTAATCGTGGTAAAATCCTCCTGATCTGCGTCTTGAAAATATAAGAGCGATTGAATGGTAGAAACAGCTACAAGTTCAAGCAATTCATCCTCACCTTCGAATCCTACATAGAAAAAATCTGCCATAATAATTTAATTGATGTTATACGAATATACTTTTTTTATTTTTAAAATTTATCAAATTAGGACGAGAACTTTGGGGACTGATAAAAGCTGTGTCAAAATTTGTTGAAATTTAAGTTTCTTTCAGGTCGCTTTGGGTAGCTAAGCTAAAATACATTATATTTGGTATAGTCATTTTATAGATAATTACAATAAATTTTGATAGCAATGGATAGAGAGCAGATACAAAGTTGGCTGGATAATGGTTATGATATACTTCATCATGGGAGACCAGTGAAAGTTGAAGGCGATTTGTGGGATTACATTGATGGGTTGGGCAGTTATGAGAACGTGTATGTCTTACGGGAGTTGATTTATTGGACAGAGGAAGAGCTGGCAAATATTGGCAAATAGTTTTGAGATCCTGAATACCTATATTCAGAATCCCTTTCAGATACTATTCTTCCCCTAGAATACTATATTGCGTTTGAAAGCGCAGCCAAGTTCGATCAGGGAATCCGTTTTGGCAATTCCCGGAATGTTATCGATCTTTTCATAAAGCAATTGCCGCATATGTTCATGGTTTTTAGCAATAATCTTTATATATAGGGTATAGTTTCCTGTAATGTAATAGCATTCTGTGACTTCAGGTATTTTCTTTAGTTCTTCAATAACCCGGCTTGAGTCATGGTCTTTTTCTAAGCTCAGCCCTGTAAATGCCCCCCAGTCATAACCCAGCTTCTTTTCATTCAGCACAGGTTTTATCCCTGCTAATATCCCTTGTTCGGTCAAACGGTTGATTCGTTGATGAATCATCGTATTGGATACGCCCATAGCTGCGGCTATGGCAGAGAAGGCCATCCGTCCATCTTCATCCAAATATTTTAGAATTTTGAGGTCAAAGTCATCTATGTTATTCATTTAAGTAGTGGTTTAAAAGTTAATTTTAATATTTTAATACGAATTTAGTGTTAAATTTTATTTATTCGACAATAAAATAGTAAAAATTGTATATTTGTTCTTATTTGAAAAAATCCAAATTATGAGTACAGTATCTAAACAAGGGAAAGGCGAGCTATTCATTGCCAAAGAAGAAAAATATGGAGCACACAATTATCATCCTTTGCCGGTTGTATTAGAACGGGCTGAAGGAGTCGTCGTGTGGGATGTGGATGGTAAGTCGTATTTTGATTTTTTGTCGGCTTATTCTGCTGTCAATCAAGGACACTGCCATCCGAGGATTATCAATGCTTTAAAAGAGCAAGCGGAGAAATTGACACTTACCTCGAGAGCATTTTACAATAATAAGCTGGGTGATCTTGAGGAAATGCTTTGTCAGCTTTTTGGATTTGATAAGGCTTTGGTGATGAATTCTGGTGTTGAGGCCGTTGAAACTGCCATGAAGCTTTGCCGCAAATGGGGTTACCAGGTGAAAGGCATACCTGCTAACCAGGCGAAGATCGTTTTTGCAAAAGATAATTTTCATGGGCGGACAATTTCCGTAATATCTGCGTCGAATGATGTAACAGCAACAAATGAATTCGGCCCTTTTGTTGATGGCATTGTTCTGGTTCCATATAATAACACCGATGCTTTAGAGCAACTATTTAAAGAAGATAAAAATATAGCTGGCTTTATTGTTGAACCGATTCAGGGTGAAGCGGGTATTGTTGTTCCTGACGAAGATTATTTAAAGCGTGTCAGGCAGTTATGTACAGCCTATAATGTATTGTTTATCGCTGATGAAATTCAGACTGGGATAGCCCGGACAGGAAGTATGCTGGCATCTTATGATGTTGCTGATCAGCAAAGCGAAAGCAAGCCAGATGTATTGATTCTCGGAAAGGCTTTGTCTGGCGGCGTATTGCCTGTGTCAGCTGTATTGGCAAACGATGCGATTATGCTGTGTATAAAGCCCGGTGAGCATGGTTCTACTTATGGTGGGAACCCATTGGCCTGTGCAGTGGCTATGGAAGCACTCAATGTGGTCCAGGAAGAAAACTTAACAGAGCGGGCTCGTCAAATGGGTGCATTGTTTCTGAATGGTCTACGCGATATAGCGACTCGATGTGGTTTAATTACAGAAGTTCGCGGAAAAGGCCTGTTGACAGCAATAGTAATAAATGCGGATGAAGAAAGTGATTTAGCCTGGAATATCTGTCTTGAATTTAAAGAAAATGGACTTTTAGCCAAACCTACACACGGTAATAAAATCCGTTTAGCGCCCCCGTTGGTTATCACGGAAGAGCAAATAAAGACCTGCCTGGAGATTATTGAACGATCGTTGACTAATCTGAAGTAGTGTATGGAGAAGATGATTGAATTGATTAAAAATAGATCGGATATCGGCGCCGGAACAAGGGGGTCGGATTTGGGAATAGACGCTATTGAGATAGCAGCAATAAATAAAGGAAGTCAGTATTTTATTAATTATCCTTTTGTTGATGTGCCGACACGAAACAGCTCCATTTACCAAAATGATAATCACCCTTTCGGTAAGCATATTCAGCAGATCTACGAGCAATGTAAACAAGTTGCTTCTACGGTTGAAGATAGTCTTTCCTCTGGCAATTTTCCATTGGTTTTTTCCGGCGACCATTCATCAGCGATGGGAACGATCAGTGGGATAAAATCTGCCTATCCGGACAAAAACCTCGGCGTGATTTGGGTAGACGCCCATGCTGATATTCATTCGCCCTACACAACACCCTCCGGAAATATGCACGGAATGCCCTTGGCTGCTATGTTGAATGAGGATAATATGGGCTGTAAAATCAATGAAATTGATGAATCTACCCAGGAATTCTGGAATAAACTGAAGCGAATAGCAGGTCCGGCAGGTAAAATCCAAGCTAACCATTTGATTTATTTTGGGGTAAGGGACACTGAAGAGCCGGAAGATCTGTTAATTGACCGTTTAGGAATCAAAAACTACCGTGTCGAAGATACGAGACAGCGTGGAATAGCAGATTGTGTAAAAGAGACTTTGACAGCGCTGGGAGACTGTGATATGGTTTATATCTCGTTTGACGTGGATAGCATGGATAGTGAATTAATATCGGATGGCACGGGAACACCAGTACCGAAAGGATTCTTACCGAGGGAGATCGTCCTAATCTTGGAAGAGATCATTCGATCTGGAAAAGTAGTCTGCTTTGAAATTGTGGAGGTTAACCCATTATTGGATAAAAAGGGTAACAAGATGGCCGAGGTTGCATTCGATATATTAGAACGGATCACGCCTTTAATTGAATTTAAATCGAGTAGTTAACCGTTTTTTGAATAAGGTGTTTAAAGCCCTTTTGCTGATTGAAAGATCAACAAAAGGGCTTTTTCATAAACGGATAGCTCGATTAAATTGGAAAAATTCGACGAACTATCGGGTTAAAATAGGGGCTGCTCTGTGTTATTTAATATTCTGTTAACATGTTTAGCGTACATTTACACCTATCCATTGTTCACTTCAACTATGCGGATTTCTTATAAGATTATATTATTGGTATTTTTTTCCATGCAGCTGTGGCTGTGCCGGTTGAGTTATGCTCAGGTAACCTCCTTTAAAGATATTAGGCTGTTAAGCCAAAATCATCCTGATTCGGCAATTATGCTGGTCAAAAAACGGTATGCGAAAGCCGTGGCCGATAAGGATTTACTCGTGCAGGCCAGTTGTTTGCAGGCAATTGGTTGGCTTTGTGTTAATCAAGGTCACTATGGACAAGCGCAGGATTACTATTTCCAGGCAGACCGTATCTATACGCAGCTCAATGCAAAGCAGCTTCTGGCATCCAACTGGAGCGACATCGGAGAACTCAATATTTTTAATAAACAGCACAATTTGGCTAAGATTTATTTCAATAAAGCCTTGCATTCTTTCAGGACAGCGGGAGATAAAAACGGGGAGGCAAGTGTCTTGGGGAATATTGGCCATTTATTTGAGAAAGTGGCCAACTATGATTCAGCTTTTGTGTATCAAAAGCGGGCTTTGTCGATTTATAAGGAAGTGGCGAATAAAAATGGCGAAGCGAAGATCCACGAAAACTTGGGAAGCATTTACGAAGACCTAGCGAAATACGATAGTGCATTTTATCATTTTGAGAAAGCTAGCGATCTCTATCGGGAAACAAAAGATAACTATGGACTGATTGTGGTACTGAATAATATGGGTGATATTTTCAGAAAGACCAATAGATTTCCGGAGAGTATCAAACTGACGCAGTCTGCTTATCAGATGGCCGAAAAATTGGGTGATGTGTATCAGATGGCGGCGACGACAAAAGATCTGAGCAAAACCTATGCGTTGAGCAACCAGCTGGATAGTGCCTATTTTTATGCGGAAAGGAGCCGCAAATTGGTGCTCGAACTTTACAGTGTAGACGGTGCCCGGCACACCGCTTTTTTTCAGGCACTCTATGATATGAATCAGAAAGCAGAAGAGATTGAAAAATTACAGGTCACAAAGAAAATCAATTTAATCATGTTATGGGGAACAATCGTCGTGTTGGTTTTACTTATTGTGTTGTCCTATGTATTGTACAGTCGCCAGAAAATTAAGATCAAAAACCAGATTACTGAATCCCGGAAGCAGGAGGCAGAACGTGAATTGACCGAAATTGCACTTAAAAACCAGTTGCTTGAAGATAAACAGCTTAAACAGGAACTGACATTAAAACAGAAGGAATTGACCTCTCATACTCTTAATCTGATTCGTAATAACCAGTTTTTGGAAGAGCTACGTGATGAATTAAAAGTGATGGTCAAAGATGAGCGTCGGGACCAAAAGCGGCAAATGCAGCAATTGGTTTTACAAATCAATGAAAACATTACCCAGGGGGTTCATTGGAAAGAATTTATGGGAACTTTCGAACGGGTACATCATAGCTTTTTTGAAAAACTTATTCAACGATTTCCCGATTTGACAGCGGCAGATATGCGATTGATAGCGTTGCTTAAGATCAATTTGAACAATGCAGATATCGCGGTTTTATTGGGCATATCACAAGATAGCCTTCGGGTTGCCAGACACCGGCTACGAAAAAAAATGAAATTGGAGCAGGGAGAAGACCTTGCTGGCTACCTTTTAACTGTTTCATAATTTATTAACATAAGGGTAATAGAACCTTAATGGCGGTTGTTTGGTGTATAAGTGATTGTTGCCTAGTATTTTAATGTCTTTTGTTTCCTTGTTGTATAGTGCTCGTTTTGCCTTGTTTCCTTGATGTAACGCCCGAAATTTTGTCAGATTGAAATTGGCTGTCATCTTTGCGGCAACAATCAAAGATTCATAATAATCTAAGCAAAATGAAAAATTTTTTAACGGTATTACTTGCCTCCAGTATTTCGGTCAGCACAGCCTATGCGACCAAAATAAAAGGGAAGGTTTTGGATGTACAGACCGGCGAAGCTATTGTCGGTGCTACCGTGTTTCTGGAACAAAGTGGCTTATCCACCAAAACGCAATTGGATGGTTCATTTGAATTCAAAGGATTATCAGCAGGTATGGACAGAGTTCATATTAAACACATGGCCTATGCTGAATTGATTAAGGAAATTGAGATCCAAAAAGAAAACACACCGCACTTCATTTTTCAATTGATTTCTACGGAACAGACTTTAATGGAGGTTACTGTGAAAGGTCGACGAAATGGAGGGGACGATGATCAAAGCGCAAGACGTTTGGAAAAAAATGCTTCGCAAATTATGAATGTCGTTTCGGCCCGCGCGATTGAAATTTCTCCGGATATTACCGTAGCAAATGTTGTACAGCGTGTGTCGGGGGTATCCATCGAAAGAAATTCAAATGGTGAAGGACAATACGCTATCTTAAGGGGGATGGATAAGCGTTACAACACGACCTTGGTTAATGGTGTGAAGGTACCTAGCCCTGACAATAAATATCGTTATGTACCCTTGGATTTATTCCCGTCCGATATGTTGGAACGATTGGAAATCTATAAATCACTAACACCAAACATGGAAGCTGATGCGGTAGGTGGGGTTGTCAATATGGTGATGAAATCGGCACCGAGTAAACTATTGCTTCAGGCAAATTTGGCAACAGGTTACAGTCAACGTTATTTTAATCGCGATTTTGGAAGTTTTTCAACAGGTGGAACTTCAGCAAAATCTCCCTATGAACTGAACGGAAAGAGTTATAATGCGACCTCAGCAGATTTTAATAAGGGTGCATTAGATTATACCTATAAAAAACCTTTGCCCGACTTTGTTGGTAATCTGACCATAGGCAATCGGTATCTGAATGACAAGTTAGGTGTTATTTTGGGGGCGAGCTACCAAAATTTACATCGTGGAAGTCATTCTGTTTTCTACAAATCGTCTGTTGTTGGTGTAAATCCCAATGCGGTAATCACCGAGCAGAGTGATCGTCAATATGATGAACAGCAACAACGTTTGGGTTTGCATAACAAGATCGATTATCGATTTAATCCGAATCATCGGATTAGCTTTTATCAAATGTATGTGAATTTGAATAACCTGCAGTTACGTGATGCGGTAAACACCATATACAATGGTCAGTATGATCCAAGCATCGGTAAAGCCGAGTTGACCTATGTGACACGGAGCCGAAAAACACAGCAACAAATTTATAATGGTACGCTACAAGGCGATCATCACTTTTTAGATAACCGGTTGAATGTTCGCTGGTCAGGTGTACTTTCTTCGGCGCGCAATCAATTACCTCAAAATACCATGATTAGTCTGGATGGGGTAGAAGAAAATTTTGAGCGCAAACGTACTTCTCTTGTCAACAAATCTCCTGTAACCTATCGTTGGGAACGTAACACAGATAATGATCATGCAGGCTATTGGGATATCGCCTATAAGGTTCCGATGGATCACAGTAAGCTGGAATTGTCTACCGGTGGTCTGTTCCGTGATAAACAGCGCAGTAGTTTTTACAACAATTATAATCTCTCTCCAGCTTCGGCAGAAGAGGCAAAGTATAAATACGGCGTGGATTTTCAGCGGTATACTGATCTAAATTTGACCGTTACCAATCCAACAGGGGCCGTCGCAAACCCATTAACCTACGATGCCAACGAGAAGACGACAGCTGTATATGGGATGTTCAACTATGAGAACGATAAATGGCAAATGATCGGTGGTATCCGGATGGAGCATACCAATCAAGATTACAAATTATTGTTTCCAGCTGGGGAAAAAAGACCGGAAGGATCACAAATTTATACAGAATGGCTACCCAGTTTGACCATGAAATATCATTTGGACGACAAACAACAGCTTCATGCTGCTTACTATCGTGCATTAAACCGTCCTGGATTTTATGAGATCGTTCCTTCAAGTGTGGTTAATGAAGAGTTTTTAGAGAAAGGAAATCCAGATTTAAAACATGCCTTGGCCGATAACTTTGATTTAAGGTATGAATTGTTTCCGGAAGCCTCTTCTCAATTTCTCGTGGGTATGTTCTATAAAAAGATTAAAAACCCCATTGAATATACCTTTCAGCCGGATGAGGTCCGCAAGCAGGATGTATACTACACACCGGGCAATTTTGGTAACGCCAACAACTTTGGTGTCGAAGTTGATTATATCAAGTATATCCAGAAATTTGGTGTTAAGGCCAATTATACCTATACCCATTCGCGCATAACGACCTCGAAGATGTCCCGTCGAATCAATGAGACCACACAGGATCCTGAAGCGATTATTGTCGACCAAACACGTCCGCTTTATGGTCAGGCAGCGCACGTGGCAAATCTATCCCTGCTTTATAAAGATGCTAACAAAGGTTGGGAAGGACAATTGGCAGGGTCTTATACAGGTTCACGTATCAACACCGTATCCCAGTTCCTGAATGATGATTTATGGCAAAAAGGATTTATTCAGCTCGATGCTTCCGTTGAAAAGAAATTTAGGGCAGGCTGGGCCATTTTTGCTAAGGCCAACAACATTTTGAATACACCAATGGAATTATATGTAAAAGGAACAAATCCCGAAAATGAGAAGATCGCCGAAAAGCTGATCGAAGGTGGAAATACACTTATCAGAAAGGATTTGTATGGACAAAACTATATTCTTGGTTTACGCTATTCATTTAACAAATAATAGAAGTAAAGACGGAAATTTAAAAATATACAGATGAAAAATAAATCTATTTTATCGTTGTTGGCATTGTTTACGGTGCTGCTAACCGCTTGTGAAAAAGCGAATATTGATGTGGATACTTCCGACGCCGATGGCAGTGCTATTGGTGAGGTATCTGGTGTGTGGAGTAAGGGAAGTGTACAACATATCAAGGGAGATATTGTTATTCCTGCAGGAAAGACCTTAACGATTGAAGAAGGAGTTACCATTTTAATGGATTCAGTAAATAAACCAGAGATTGTTGTTTTGGGTAATTTATATGCATTAGGCACCCCTGAAAATCCGGTAAAGTTTACGGTTGAAGAGGGATATAAGACAAAAACGAATGAATTTGGTAAGCTTTGGGGTGGGATTTTGGCGGCACCAAGTTGCCAGGAGCTTGTTTTAGACAATACAATCATCGAATATGGTGGTGCAATTACATCGGATGCTTCGACCTCTGTGAAGATGGGGTTGTATAAAAAAGTATCTGGTGAGGCGTTGCCAGCATTGTGGTTTTCAAATCCGGAGGGGAAGTTAGTGGTTCAGAATAGTACCGTAAGTCATTTTCATGAGGACTGTACGTATATTGAGGGGGGAAAAATTATTTTCGCCAACAACCGCTTTTTTTCTAATGGCGTGACCGGTGGTGAAGCGATGAACTTTAAATCGGGCTGTCTTGCCGATGTCGCCTATAACTTGGTTTATAGCGTAAATACAAATGCGCTGAAATTGTCCAATTCAGGGGATCGGACTCCGCAGGCCTATATTATTGTTTATAATAATACCATGCTCAACACCGGATGGCGCAGACCTACTGCAAAAGGAGGTTCTATTTGGTTAGAAGCATCTGTCAGAGCCGAGATTTATAATAATCTATTTGCCAATACACGGTTTGGAGTCAAGCGGGACCCTAAAAAACCGGAAGACAGCCGTTCGGTATCAAGCAATAATTGGTATTATGGCTATAGTCAATTGACTGTAGATCAGTTTCAGGTTGGTAAAAATGATATCGTAGGTGGCAGTAATGATGTCAGGGGCAAGGTGGCAGGGGAGAATAACCCTAAATTTGCCGCCTATCCTTTAGAAACATCAGTTGACAATTATGTGTTTGATGCAGCGTGGGATTTTCATCTCCAGGGAAATTCTCCAGCATTAAAGGCGGGTACCCTAGCTTTTAAACCTCATTTTACAAGTGGTTTGGTCATGTCAAACGGCTTAACCTATAATTCTCCTGAACCTGCAGTTTATGTAGGTGCATATGGTACCAAATTTTAATTTATTTCATGTAATGACAAACTATAAAACAGTACTCTTGATTGCTGCTGGAGCAGTTGCACTGCTTCAATCAGCTTGCAAAACCCCTCAACAAAATGGCTCTAACCCGGTTAAGCCTGTTATCGTTACCGATGCGGTACGTTATGATTCGGATGATCCTGCGATTTGGATCAACAAGACAGACCCCAGTAAAAGCTTAATTATTGCCACAGATAAGGATGCTGATGGCGCATTATACGTATACGATCTGGAAGGTAAAACCGTGAAGGAAAAAGTAGTCTCAAACCTGAAACGTCCGAACAATGTTGACGTGGCTTATGGTTTGCTATTGAATGGGAAGCCCGTAGATATTGCGGTGACAACAGAGCGTATGACCCATAAATTACGTGTATTTTCATTACCAGATATGAAACCTATTGATCAGGGTGGACTAGACATGTTTGTCGGTGAGACTGAGCCAGAATTTAGAGATCTTATGGGAATAGCCCTTTACACGGCTCCGAAAGGAGAGATCTACGCTATTGTTGGTCGGAAAAATGGACCAAAGGATGGTTATCTGGGACAGTATTTATTGGAAGATAATGGTTCGGGGGTCGTGAAGGCAACCTTGGTGCGCAAGTTTGGTTCGTTTAGCGGAAAAAAGGAAATCGAGGCGATAGCGGTCGATAATGAACTTGGTTATATTTATTATTCGGATGAACAAGTTGGTGTAAAGCAATATTATGCTGACCCTGCAAAAGGGAACCAGCAATTGGCATTATTTGCTACTGAGGGTTTTAAAGAAGATCATGAAGGTATTTCGATTTATAAACTAACGGATAGTACGGGGTATATATTGGTTTCTGATCAGGGGGCTAACCGTTTTCAGATCTTTAGCAGGGAAGGAACTAAAAGCAACCCATTTGAGCATACTCATCTAAAGACAGTGCCTGTGATGGCAACACAAAGTGATGGCTCAGAAGTTGTATCTTCACGTTTAAATGAGACGTTCAAACATGGACTTTTCGTAGTCATGAGTGACGATAAAACATTCCATTATTATCGATGGGAAGATATTGCCGGGGCTGATCTGAAAAAGAAGTAGTCCTGGGATAAAAAAGCATCGGCAACAGTTGTATCCTGAAAACAACTGTTGCCTTTCAAGATACAAGATGTTTTTTTACCAATATAGCGCATTTTTTAGGCATTCACTGGTATTTTAAACCAGAAAGTTGAACCTTCTCCCCGTTGACTGTCAACACCAATTACACCATGATGCTTTTGAATTATTTCCTTACAAATAAATAATCCGATACCAAATCCTGATGCATAGCTCTGGCTATCGTCATTTACGCGATAAAACTTGTCGAATATTTGTTTTTGGTCTTTCGGGTCAATACCTTTTCCCTGGTCTTTAATTTCGACCTGAAAATAAGCTTCATTTACTATTACATGCATCGTAATTGTTGAATGGTTAGGGGAGTATTTAATCGCGTTATCCATGAAGTTGATGAGCACTTGTTCGATTTTATCGCGATCTGCCATGACTTCCAAGCTCGAGTGTATGTCTCCGGTATAGTGAATAAAATGCTTTGCGGGTCTTAAAGAATACATATTTTGGATATAATCCATTAGCGAACAGACTCGAAACATTTTTTTGCGAAGTAATAATTTACCCTCGTTCAGTTGTGTAACGTTTAGAAAGCCGTCAATTAACCCACGCATACGGGTGGCTTGTTCATTGGACTGATGCAGATATTGTATTCGTTTTTCAGTACTCAATGATTCTTCTTTGGCTAACAATATTTGAATATAAGCAATTAATGAGGTCAATGGCGTTTTGAGTTCGTGGCTGGCAATACTAATGAAATCCAGTTTTTTTCTTTCCTCTTCTTTATCGCTCGTATTGTCTATTATCGCCCCATAAATCATTTGTCTTGTGTTATCTGATTCCGATTGGCTACCACCGATGGATCTTAGCCATTTTACCTGGCCTGTCTTTTTGTCTTTTATTTCACATTGGCAATCGAAAGGGGATTGTTTGAGCATTACCTCCTGAAAAACCTGCTGTATTTTAGTTCTGTATTGAGGCTGGATCTGAGCAAAAAAGTCAGATTCTTTTATTTTTATGTTTTTTTCGAAACCGAATAGATCACGACAGCGATCATTGAGCTCCATTTGATTTGTCTCTACATCAATAGAAAAAATACCGATTCCGGCTGCCTCCACAATCATTCGAAACTGCTGATCCCTTTTTGCAATGAGATGATTAATTGCTTCGAGCTTTTCACGCTCCTGATGCTGGGTGGTTACATCAATGGCTGTCCCTGCAAACCATTCCGGTTGCTGGTCCGTGTCAAAATATACCCTTCCTTTGCAGTGCAGCCAGCGTAATTGATGATCCTCAGCGCCAACGGTCCGGAATTGTACGTCATAAACTCCTTTGTTTTGGTAGGTCAGCGATTTTTGGACTTCCTGATCAATTCGCTGTCTATCTTCTGAGTGGATATATTTCAGAACCTCATGGTAAGGTACATATTCACCCTTTGCGAAGCCGAAGAGTTCCCGTGTCCGCTCATCCCAGTGTACAATGTAATTTTTACAATTTAGATTCCATGTGCCCATCTCGGCTGATTGTAGCGCAAAATGATAATGTTCTTCACTTTCTATGATCTTTTTGAGCGCATCTTTGAGTTTTTCGTTGAGATCTTCAGTCTGTTTATTCGATGTGGTATAATGATGATGAAACTTCATGATCTTGTAATTGCCCGCAGCAATTGTCTGCTTTTGTGTTAATAGATCCTGTAGAAGTTTCCGTTCAATTGTGTTTTTTTCTTGCGTTAGGGGTTGGATGCTATTATTTTCGGGAATAAGCGTCATTCGCTGAAATATACCGTAGGTTTCACCTTTTTCATTTAAGAGCGGATAATATTCAAAAGTGTAATCATCGATTAAAGCAGATTGTACTTTTGATTGAAGTCTGACCTGTATCTTTTTCGCTACCTGCTCTTTGCCTTCGTGCCAAGCCTCTTTTAAGAGCGGGATATAGGGCATTAATTCTTCACGTTGCATGCAGTCTTCAAGATGCTGACCGATAGCCTGTTGATCACAATTCCACAATTTTAGCATGTTTGTATTTGCATAGGATATATGAAGATCTGCGCTATCATAAATTGCGCAGGCGTCCATTGAAGATGTGAGAACGGCTAAAATGTCTTTATCTGAACGAATCATAACGTTTCAAAAATTAAATGTCGATTAAAGTAATACGAGGTATTATTTGATTTAATAGTGTGCAAATATTGTTCCTTTTCTAATTGACTTCCTGTTTATCTTTAAATGATAGCCCGCAATAAGATACGGTGAGCCTGATTAAGGGGGATCAATGATGCGCTCAGTACAATGTGCATAATTTCGTATCTTTATTTTGTTTATGCAGTTTATTTCTCGTCATTCGAAATAGAATTATGCAAGCATCACAATGCTGTTGTACGAGTTTTGGAAGAAAGCAGAGCTGAAGGTTTTATTTAAATGCTATAGAAGATGAATACGGTTAAGATACTATTAGTTGAAGATCACATGGTCGTACGCAATGGTATTAAGCTACTATTAGAATCCGAAGGAGAATTTACAGTGATAGGAGAGGCATCTGATGGTGTTGAAGCTTTATCCATGTTGGCGAATGGTCTAGCTCCTGATATTGTCTTAACGGATATCAGTATGGAAAATATGGATGGAATGGAGCTTTTAAAAGTGATCGTTCATAAATATCCTTTGGTAAAAGTTGTTATATTGTCCATGCTTAATCAGATTCATTATGTTGTGGAGGGATTTGAACATGGTCTTGCTGGATATCTGCTGAAAAATGTCGGTTATCATGAGCTCCTTTTTGGACTAAAACACGTGGCTGACGGTGGTCGTTACATCAGCGAAGAAGTGAGCATGGCCCTGCTTGAGCAAGTTTCTTCTGGACAAGTTTATACCGCTACTAAAAAGGAAATGACGATAGATTTAGATATTAATGATCGTGAACTGGAAGTATTGGCATTAATTGCTGATGGATTTACCAACATAGAGATTGCTGATCGGATCTTTTTGAGCAAACGAACTGTGGAAGGATATCGCCAGAGTCTGATTGATAAAACAAAAGTAAAAAATACAGCAGAACTCGTAAAATATGCCTTCCAGCATGGTTTATTAAAGTAGGCAGCAGACAGCTTTTTGTAATGACTACTGGTACATGAGGCTATAAGTGGTTATAAGTGGCTATTAGGGCCTGTATAGCTTATCAGTGCAACTGTTGTGTACTTGTTTTAAAGCGATTAAGAAGAAATATACCAATTCCGATTATGATAAACGGTATGCTGAGTAGCTGCCCCATATTGATGAACAAAGAATCCTCAAAATGTTCTTGGTTGATTTTCATGAATTCGTCCAAAAATCTAAATGAAAATAAAAGAATCAATAATAGTGCAAAATAATTGCCGTTACGGCTTCGAAGCTGGGTATTTTTCCATAGGCCGTATAACAATAAAAATAACAGGATACAAAATATGGCTTCATAAAGCTGGGCCGGATGCCGGGGTACTGTATCGATATGTGTAAATACAAAGGCCCAAGGCAGGTTACTTGGCGTACCAATAATTTCGGAGTTCATTAAGTTTCCCAATCGAATACAGGCTCCAGCAACAGGCACAACCAGTGCTACGCGGTCTGCGACCCAAAGAAAAGAAAGCTGCTGTTTTTTTGCGAATAAATAAATGGCGATCAGTATGCCCATGCCGCCACCATGACTCGCCAGACCTCCTTCCCATAGGGCAAAGATTTTTAATGGGTTATGGAGGTAGTAGCCGGGATCATAAAATATCACATGTCCTAGTCTTGCTCCAACGACAGTGCCTAATACAATGTAAATGGTTAGCTGATCGAGAAACTCAATTGGCCGGCCTTCTTTTTTGAATATTGACCACAATATCCTATAACATAATACGATGCCCAATAACCAGCATATTCCGTACCAGCGGATGGGGTGTTCAATAATGGGGATAACAAAGATGTCGCTGTCTACATTCCAGTTGATGTAATTCAAGAATAGATGATTTGTCATTTTTCGCTGTATAGTGATAGTGATACTTCCTAATATAAGTATACTATCGTGGCCTTTCGTTACAGGATTTGATCAAAAAAATGATGATGAGAAAGGAATAGCGGTGATGCTGGATGCGGAAAGTTGCTTCGTAGAAGGCAAATATTAAGTTGAAGACCGCGATTATGAATTGTAATGTTTCCCTTCTTTGACTAATTAGTATGTTTGTGGATGGCAGGACTGGGTCATGTCTACTTAAGTATCAGTAAGGTTAAATACTTTTGAAAGTATATATTGTTTTTTTGAGAATATTCCGATATTCGGTAATAGATAATAGGAGATGCTCACCTGCACGTAAATGCAAATTGTTTGTTATATTCAGATGATACAAAATTTGAAAAGATTTACTTTTTATTTTCTATCCTTCGTGCTGCTGGCGCAACTGTTTTCCTGTCACCAAAATAGTAATCACGGCACTGGAAACAATAAGCGGATTGAGGACGATTCACAGGATCTAAGATATAGGGATACTTTATTAAAATTCCTCTCTTCGCAGGATTTCAGCGATGGGTCTATTATCGCAAAAAAGATAGCTGAATTCAAGCGGGATAAGTCTTATGAAAACTCTGGGTATAATTGGGTTTTCTTGGCTTATAACTACCTGTTGGATGATAAAATTGATTCTACAGAAATAGCGTTAAAAAACCTTGATGGAAGAAAATTATCTTCAGATTTACTTGTCCTGAAAGATTACTTGAATATACGTGCTCATTTTAGTTTTAACGATGTGACTAATATTAGCACCATGGAGCAGATTATTGATGCGAAAGAGTATGCGATAAGCCATCATAGTAAATTCACTTTTCTTTTTTTTAATCTGCTGGCGAACGCTAACTATCGTCGGGCGGATTATAGCCAGGCGCTCAAAGACAATGAATCATGGTATTATTATCATCCCAATAAATCGGATCCGCATGTTGCACAGGCTTATCAGGAGATCAAATTTATGCAGTATATTGAGCTGCATGATTTTGATAAACTAAAAATAACATTGGATAGCTGTAAATATTATGCGAATAAAACGGCTGATTCTGCGGTTATTATGCGTATGTATAATTTACAGTCACAGTATTACTTTAGCATTGGTAATAGCCGAAAGGCTGTAGAGGTGTCGCGGCAATACTTTAATTATTTAGCTGCAAGTAAGCAACTCAATGCTCATGCGTATGCTAACCTGGCAAAAAACTTTTTGAATAACCATCAGCTTGACTCGGCAATATTTTATTTTCGCGCCGGATTGCAATTTATCAAAACGCATAAAAGCCCCCAGAGTAAATTGTTCTATTATCAGAATCTACAATTGGCACATGCTTTAAAAGGTGATTATGAACAGGCTTATTTTATATTAGACTCTGCCTATCAGGATTATAAGATTAGTTTGAAACGTATTGAAAATGAACGAATAAATGAGATTAATACGCGGTATGAAACTGAAAAAAAGGATCAGGCTATTACGCTTCTAAAAACAACAAATGCATTCAATCATAAAATTATGGTTCAGCAACGCTGGATTTTCGTCATTTTATTTGGCCTTATCTTAAGCAGTGCATTTTTCATTTATTACCGGAATAAACAGAAGTTACTGCAAAATATAAACCAGCGTATAGTTGCTGAAAATAGGCAATTAATTCTTGAGCAGAAGACGAGACAAAATCAGCTTAATCCCCATTTTATTTACAATGCGATCGCTAATTTGCAAGGTTTGATTAGCAGTGAGCAAAAAGCAAAAGCAAATCAGTACCTTATCTTATTGTCCCGTCAAATCCGTGATATACTTGAATTGAATAGGGAAGAATATATTTCTTTGGATCAGGAGATTAAATCATTAAAGAATTATATACTTTTACAACAGATGCGCTATCAGGATGTATTTGATTTTGAAATTGACAGTGATGAACTGGATGTTGATGATGTGATGATTCCCCCGATGTTAATACAGCCATTTGTTGAAAATGCGATTGAACATGCGTTCAAAAATTTAGATTACCGTGGACAATTGCAAATTCTTTTCAATCAGGTGGATGATCAATTGCATATTGCTGTTCGTGATAATGGCTGGGGAATGCAAGCTGAGAAGAAAGAGACTGGACATAAAAATTCTTTATCACAAGTGATCACCAAAGAGCGTCTTGAACTTTTGTTTACTGATCCTAAGCACAAAGCAAGGATTGAAATCAAGCCCAATTATAGAGAGGATAAAAGTGGGTATAGCGTAGAAATCTACATACCACTCGTTTTATATTTTAATTAAATACGTGAAATTATGAAAGTTTATATTCTTGAAGATGAGTATAATATCTATTTGTATATTAAGTCTTTATTGGATGCTATTCCTTATGTCCAAATTGTAGGTTATAGCCCGTCAATTGCCCAGGCAGAACGCGAGCTGCTTGGATCTAATCCAGATCTTATTTTAGCGGATATTCAATTGAAAGATGGATCAAGTTTATCCTTCCTTTCAGAACTGAAATTGGATATCAATACCATCTTTATCACCGCTTTTAATCAATATGCCATCGAAGCACTTAATATTGGCGCTATAGCGTATTTACTCAAACCTCTGGTTCCTGAGCAATTTATGGAGGCCATTGAAAAATGCTATAAGAAAAATACTGAATTTAGGTTCAATAGCATGCAATTAAGTATGGCTGAAAATTATCTAAAATCTCCCAGTAGACCGCGGAAGATAGCCCTACGTACATTTGAATATACCCAAATCGTCAATATTGATGATATTCTTTATTGCCATGGAGATAAAGGGTATACGACATTTTATATCAAGGACAATAAACCTATGATGGTTTCGAAAGTGCTCAAACATTTTGAGACGATGCTTCCGGAATCAGAATTTATTCGTTGCCATCAATCGTATTTAATTAACGCAAACTGTATAAAAAAATACTTTAAGGATGGTCAGATCGAAATGTCTGATGGTAAAATGATCCCTGTTGCCACAAGAAAAAAAGACGTTATCCAACAGTTTCTGAATGATATTTAACATCTGAAATAATCAAGGGCTTATGCATCAAGGTTTCTTTGTTTGCTAAAAAAAATAGCTTTTATCTTTAGTACTAAAATATTTAGTATTACATTTGTGTGTAATACTAAATAGGAGGGGCTATGATGTTAGAAGATAAACAGGCTTTGATCAGCAAACTTAAGAAGGACTTGCTTGTATGGCAGGGGGTGCCTCAAAGGTCTATTGAAGATAGCTTAATGGATTTGGGCCCTTTGGAAGCGGCTTTTCCGAATGGCGTCTTTCCCAAGGGTGTGATCCATGAATTTATTAGCTTTAACCGTGCTGATAGTGCGGCATCCTGTGGTTTTATTGGTGGACTTCTTGGGAAACTTATGCAGCATAGTGGAATTTGTATCTGGATAAGTTCCATTCAGACACTATTTCCGGCTTCAATTAAATCATTTGGTGTTGTGCCTGAATCCATTGTTTTTGTTTCTATGAAACGAGAAAGGGATGTTTTATGGGCAATGGAAGAAGCACTGAAATGCCCTGGTATAACGGCAGTATTGGCAGAAATACATCAATTGGACTTTGTCCAGTCAAAGCGGCTTCAGCTTGCTGTGGAAAAAAGCCGCGTTACGGGTATCATCCTGCAGCATAACCCAAAGATGCTGCTGGCGACGAGTTGTGCGGCCCGCTGGAAGGTCACTTCATTGCCCAGTCAATCGGAAGATGAATTGCCGGGTATTGGCTATCCGAGCTGGAGTGTGGAATTGTTAAAGGTAAGAAATGGAATTCCGGGCACATGGCAAATAACCTGGTGCCCTCAGGGATTTAAAGTGGCGCCTAATAAAACGGCGAAAGTAAAGGACTGGACTCCTCGTTATCAAAATTTAGGTTAAAATAATGATGAAAAAGAGATATGCCTCACTTTGGTTTCGTCATTTGAAAACGGATTGGATGACGGTGTGTAAACCGCATTTACAGGAAGTTCCCTTTGTCCTGGCGCTTGCTGTCCACGGAAAATTAATTGTAAATGCAAGTAATTTATTGGCAGAACAGGCCGGGGTACATGTAGGTATGGCCATTGCCGATGCGCGAGCCTTTATTCCATCACTTCATATCATTCATGAGCAGGCTGGATTGGCTGAAAAAATACTCCATTTTATTGCGCATTGGTGTATAAGGTATACCCCGCAGGTATCGTTGGACAAGCCGGATGGAATTATACTGGATATTAGCGGCTGTGCACATCTTTGGGGCGGTGAGGCCGCTTATCTGGAATATATTGTTGCTGCATTTAAACGGCATGGTTATGATGTCTGTATGAGCATAGCAGATACGATCGGTGCTGCCTGGGCAATGGCGCGTTTTGGTTCTGAAAAAACAATTATAAGCGAGCAGGCCCAATCCGAGGAACTTCTTTCTTTAAGCCCTGCAGCCTTACGGCTGGAACAATTTCAATTAAACCGATTACAGTCACTTGGTTTAAAAACAATCGGCAGCTTTGCACATATGCCCCGCTCAGTGCTGCGCAGGAGATTTGGAGATAGCCTACTGCTTCGCCTGGATCAGGCAATGGGATTTGAAGATGAATTTATTACGTCTATAAAACCCGTTTTGCCTTATGAAGAACGTTTACCTTGTTTAGAGCCTATCAGTACAGCAAATGGCATTGAGCTGGCTTTGAAAGAGCTGTTAATCAAATTGTGCCGGCGTTTGTCCGGAGAGGGCAAGGGACTGCGTGAAGCTGAATTGAGCTGCCATCGTGTCGATGGAAAAATAGAAAGAATTACAATTGAAACGAATCGTGCTACGGCGCAGGTAAACCATCTTTTTCAATTATTTGCGATTAAGATTCCGCTGGTGGAGCCTGCATTAGGTATTGAGCTATTTAGCCTGGCCGCTTCCAGTGTTGAGGATGCGGACGCGGTTCAGGAAAACCTTTGGGACAATCGGATAGGTCTTAAAAATCCAGCGGTTACTGAACTTTTAGATCGCCTGAAAAGCAGAGACTCCAGCTGTGAGATTTTACGTTACGTTCCTGCGGCACATTACTGGCCAGAACGATCGATGAAAATAGCCGCGACAATGGATGAGGTCGCCGCTGTTGATTGGCAAACCGCAAGACCGCGGCCAACAAGATTGTTAAAGGTTCCAGAGCGTATTGTCGTTACTGCACCTATACCGGATTACCCACCGATACTGTTCATCTATAAACGAACTACCCATCATGTAAAAAAAGCAGATGGTCCTGAACGTATCGAACGCGAATGGTGGATGGATCAAGGTGAACATCGGGACTACTATGCTGTAGAAGATCAGGAGGGAAGGCGTTTTTGGCTGTTCCGTGCCGGTCACTACGACGGGCAGACAGATCAGTGGTTTATACATGGTTTTTTTGCATAAAGATGGGATATTGTGAATTACAGATAACAAGCAACTTTAGTTTTCTTGAAGGTGCTTCCCATCCGGAAGAATTGATGGAACGTGCGGCGCAATTGGGGTATAGTGCTGTTGCGGTAACTGACCGGAATAGTTTTGCCGGGATTGTTCGTGCGCATATAGCAGCCAAAAAAGAAGGTATACGACTGATTCCGGCATGTCGTCTGGATTTACAGGATGGACCAAGCTTACTTGCATATCCTACAGATAAAGAAGCCTATGGGAGGCTTTCCTCCTTGTTAACTGTCGGAAACCTAAGAACTGAAAAAGGAAAATGCAAGCTGTATAAAGCGGACGTTTATTCTTATGCTGAAGGAATTATATTCGTTGTTTGTCCACCTGAAAAATTGACGGCAGAATTTAAGCTTGATTATTCTTTTGTTGAATTCGTAAAGGAATGTCGGCAACACCTACAGGACTCCCTGAATTTAGGAATCAAAAAACTCTATCGTGGAGATGACGCTAAACTGCTGTATCGGATAAACCAGCTAGGTGAACAGCTGGGTATTCCACTCGTCGTACTCGGTGATATCTATTATCATATACCCGAAAGACGTGAATTGCAGGATATTTTAACCTGCATCCGGGAGAAATGTACGATCCATACAGCTGGATTTAATTTACACCCCAATGCTGAGCGTTATCTAAAATCAATGACCGAAGTTGAACGTTTGTTCAGAAAGTATCCAGAAGCGGTAGAACAGAGTGTAAAAATTGCTAATGCCTGCCATTTTTCTTTAGACGATCTGAAATATATCTATCCGGATGAACTGTCTTCCAATGGCCGAACGACACAAGAGGAATTATCCTATTTAACCTGGGAAGGAGCCCGGAAACGTTTTGATGGCCATATTCCAGATGCAGTGCGCGAAACAATCCAGATGGAACTTGATTTTATCGAACGCAAAAATTATGCTTCTTATTTCCTGACCGTATATGACTATGTACGTTTTGCAAAAGAGCGGGGGATTTTATGTCAAGGACGTGGGTCGGCCGCCAATTCTACGGTGTGTTATTGTCTTGGTATTACTTCTGTCGATCCATCGAAATATAGGCTTCTTTTTGCACGATTTATGTCCGATGCACGGGATGAGCCGCCAGATATAGATGTCGACTTTGAGCATGAGCGCCGGGAGGAAGTGATCCAATATATCTATGAAAAATATGGCCGGAATCGGGCCGCTATCGTAGCCACAGTGACACAGGTGCGTTCTAAAGGGGCCATACGCGATGTCGGCAAGGCCATGGGGCTTTCTATGGATGCAGTTGGACGTTTGGCGGGGGTAGTAAGCAGTCATTGGGATGATTACATCAATTTAGAACGCTTGGTTGAACAGGGCTTTAATCCTGAAGATCAACATTTACAAAAAGTTCTGGAGCTGACGCATCAGTATATCGGTTTTCCGCGGCAATTAGGACAGCATACTGGTGGATTTGTGATCACACAGGGCAACTTACATGAACTTTGCCCTTTGATCAATGCAAGGATGGATAACCGGACGAATCTCGAATGGAATAAAGATGATCTTGAGGCACTCGGTTTTCTAAAGGTTGATGTACTTGCTTTGGGGATGTTGACCTGCATCCGTAAGGCTTTTGATTTAGCCCGAGTCCATTATGGAAAAGAGCTCACCTTGGCCGAAATTGGGGCCGACGATGATCCTCATGTTTACGATATGATCTGTCATGCCGATACGCTGGGCGTATTCCAGATCGAAAGCCGGGCACAGATGTCGATGTTGCCCCGGTTAAAACCGCGGGAATTCTATGATCTGGTTATTGAAGTGGCCATTGTGCGCCCAGGGCCTATACAGGGTGATATGGTGCATCCCTATTTACGCCGTCGAAATAAAGAGGAACATGTTGACTATCCCAGTACGGAGATCCAGACCATACTTGAAAAAACATTGGGTGTTCCTCTTTTTCAGGAGCAGGCCATGGAAATAGCGATCGTTGCAGCTGGATTTACGCCCGCAGAGGCTGATGAACTGCGACGCAGCATGGCAACATTCAAAGCAAAAGGAAAAGTGTCTGCCTTTCAAAAAAAGATGGTTGACGGGATGGTGAAGAAACACTATACCGAAGAATTTGCCAATAGGGTTTTTAAACAATTGGAAGGTTTTGGCAGCTATGGTTTTCCCGAAAGCCATGCAGCGTCTTTTGCTTTACTGGTGTATGTTTCCTCATGGCTTAAGTGTTACTATCCCGATATTTTTGCGGCGTCCTTGCTCAATAGCCAGCCAATGGGATTTTATCAGCCAGCTCAAATTGTTATTGATGCACAGAAACATGGCGTCAAAGTATATCCAATTGATATTAATCATTCCTTTTGGGATAACACTCTAGAAGGAGAAATTGGAAAACCACATGCCCTTCGCTTGGGTTTGCGCCAAATTAAAGGGTTTTCACAGGAAGAAGCCTTGGTGCTGACACAAGGCAGAGGCTCCAGCTATTCATCCATTACAGGCATGATGGATGCAGGGCTATCCATTGGCACCTTGGAGAAATTAGCTGATGCAGACGCTTTCCGCTCGCTGGATATTGATCGTAGAAAAGCGCTTTGGGAAATTACGGCATTGGGTGACCGTCCGATCGCATTATTTGAGGGACAACCTTCTGAGAGTATGGCAGAAGGACAGATTGCCCTGCCTTTATTGACAAAAAGCCAGCACGTAGTAGCAGATTATGCAAGAACCTCTTTGTCCATTAAAGCACATCCGGTCAGTTTTTTGCGTGGGAAATTAGATCTTCTCCAGGTTGTTCCCACAGCAAAATTGGCTTTATTAAAAAACGATATGCAAGTGAAAGTATGTGGGCTAATTACTGTTCGGCAGCGGCCGGGTACTTCGAAAGGTGTTTTATTTATTACTATTGAAGACGATACAGGCTTTGCAAATATTGTTGTCTGGAGCACTATATTTGAAAAATATCGAAAGGAGATCCTCCGCTCAAAACTCTTCATGGTGACCGGTAAAATACAGGTTGAAGGTGAAGTTATTCACGTCATTGCACAACGATGTTTTGATATGTCAGGACTATTAAAAGATCTGACGGCGGCAGATGATAATATAACGGGTGTTTTTCATAAAGGAAGAAATTTTCATTGATCTTTCATTTTTAAATCTCACTTTTGGGAAGATTAGCGTTGTTGGTAATACAACAAAATATGGAAGTAGAAAGATAAAAGGATATGGCCAAAAATATTCTCGTCAATACAATTGAAATTGATAAAGCAACTATTCGCGATTTAATTAAGCAGGGGGATGAAAATGATGCGCTTTACCTGATTGCCAAACAGGCGAATGTAACGTTAAAAGCCGCCCGGGATATTGTGCAGATGTTTAAAGAAGAGCATATTGACCGATTCGATGGCAAAGACCTGTTTTTCCTGGATTATGATGAGATTGCAAATAACAATGATTCTCAAAAGGTGAATTCCGATGGATCGTCCTTTTTAGAAGTAGAAGCAAATAGCAGCCGACGTACCGGAGCCTGGAAAGGATTATTTATCTTGTTTTTCATTGCCTTATTGGCTTTTGTTGTACTAAAATACGTTGTAGGTTTTAATCAAATAGGGCATCATATCTCCGAACTTACTCAGCTATTTGATAAAAATGATGGTTCACCTGCCCTTGATGCGGACACATCCAAACAGAACCGCCCATTAGAAGCACCCCGGAATGATTCATCTCATTGATTGAAATAGTGAACTACATTGGGGTTTATTTTATTTTTTCTGAAGGTAAGCAGGTTATTAAACTAGCCACACATAAAAGTAATATGACCGATAATGTCGTTGCGTAACCATAGGCTGAGGAAATATCTTGCCAGAAAAAAAATCTAGTCTCTTTTTGATGTAAGAATACACCAACAATAAATGCAATTCCTAAGCAAATAGATAGTTGTTGTACGGTGAGATAGATGGCCGATCCGACTGCAATTAATTTTTCAGGAAGATCCTTTAATGCAAGCGTCATCAATGCAGGTAATACACTGCCACAGCCGATACCGTAGAAAAAGAAGAGTGCGTGTATCTGATGCCGATCTAAAGACATCGTATTGAAAACGAAAAGATGGGATAATAATCCTAAAATCATAATTCCTAAACCTAAAAGGACAACCGTCTTTCCATGCCGCTGGATCAATTTGCTGACAACGATACTTGCCAGCACATAACCAATACCTTGATAAACAAAGGCAATTCCTGTCATTGTAGCCGAATAGTGTTTTTGATTTTGAAGGTAATTAGAATTAATAATAAAGTACGCATCCTGTACCATGTAATAGGCTAATGCAGCTAATAGTCCCAAATTGAAAACCCGGTTATTGAATAGGGAGAAATTGAGGAGGCTAGAATATCCCGTTTGTTCCAATGATCTTTGCTTTCTGATAAACAGGATGAAAAGGACAATTGCTGTTCCCAACAGCAGGGGTGACCATAAGGGCCATTTCAGTTCAGGCCCCATAATTAATGGGAAAATAATTCCCATTAAAAGAATAAATAGCGTTACCATAGGCATAAAAGAGCGGGGAGATTCTCCGCTCACCTGATCTTTAGGCGTGTAACGGTAAACCGCCAGACAGGCAAGTGAACCTATCGGGACATTAATCAGAAAAATAAGACGCCAGCTTTCGTTTATCCAAGTCTGGTCAGGAAGTATTCCGCCCAAGAGCTGACCAATAACAGAGGCAATACCGGCTATGCTTCCATAGATGCCCAATGCCATCGCTCTTTTTTCCTTGTTTTCAAAAAGTAAAGTGATTAATGCTATACCCTGCGGCACCATAAGTCCGGAACTGATTCCCTGTATCAGCCTCCCGGCCAATAGTATGTAAAGGTTAGTGGATAGACCACAGACGAGGGACGCGAGGGTGAAACCTGCCATTCCTATTAAATATAATTTTTTCTTTCCAAAATGGTTTCCCGCATTGCCGGCATTAATTAGAAGGCTTGCGTAACCAATGATGTAAAGGATAATAATCCATTGTGTATCACTATTGCTTAGCTGCAATGAATGCTGAATCGTAGGTAAGGATACATTGATAATAAAAAGATCTATCACGAAAAGAAATATGCCTGTTGAGAGCAGGGAAATATGAAGTAAATCTTTAATTTGAAAGCGCATATAGAAAGTTTTTAATAATTTTACGGTTAAAAATAGTTTGGATATTTTTTACAATCAAGTAGTTATAAGTTATGTACTTAGTATGTTTTTATGAACTAATGGTCAGTATGAGATGATTATGAATGAAAAAAAAAGTGAAAATTTTGGGGCCTGTTGCGATGTTAACGGAATTTTTAAGATTATCGGGGGGAAATGGAAAGTTCTGCTCATTAAAGCTATTGCCAAGCAATGCCCCAAAAGATTTGGTGAACTGAGGCGGGAAATGGAAGATATGGCACAAACAACACTAACTGTGCAGCTGCGTGAGCTTGAACGGGATGGTATTTTATGCAGACAGATTTACGCTGAATCGCCGCCACGAGTGGAATATAAACTTAGCGAATTGGGCAAAACTTTACTGCCAGTCATCGAAAGACTGGATGACTGGTGGGAAAGTTATAAAAGCGAAAGGGGGTAGGCAGCCATCGGTTTCTTTACAACATGACCTCTGCATCCGTTGTACCTTTGGTCGATAGGTCAGCAATGCTCCGCAGTGTTCTTTGCGAAATTTCTGTTAAGGCTTCCGTTGTGAAAAAGGCCTGATGTGCTGTGACCAAAACATTCGGATAACTCATTAACAATTGTATTGTTTCATCTTCGATGATTGTCGTCGATAAGTCTTTAAAAAACAACTTTTCCTCCTGTTCATAAACATCAATGCCGAGGAGGCCGATTTTTCGCTCTTTTAGGGCTTTGATGACATCGTTGGTGTTGATGAGATTTCCTCTGCTGGTATTAATAATAGTAACACCATTTTTCATCTTCGCCAAAGATTCCTTATTAATGAGATAGTGGTTTTCGGGAGTGAGTGGACAATGAAGTGAAAGGATATCCGATTCCTGAAATACCTCATCCAGCGATTTGTAACTGACGCCCTGTGCGGCCAATTGCGGATCTGGAAATAAATCATAGGCGAGGATGTTTGCGCCAAATCCCAATGCAATCTTGATAAAAGCCTTTCCAATTTTTCCTGTACCGATAACCCCAATCTTTTTCTGATGAAGGTTAAACCCCAAAAGACCATTTAATGCAAAGTTTTGCTCTCTTACCCGATTGTAAGCTTTATGTGTTTTTCGATTAAGGGTGAGCAACATGGCCATTGTATGTTCGGCCACAGCTTCAGGTGAATAAGCGGGAACCCTGCAAACCTTTATTCCAAACTCTTTAGCAGCTTCCAGGTCAACGTTGTTAAAACCAGCACAGCGCAAGGCGATCAGTTCCACACCTTTTTGTGCAAGTATCTCGATAACCTGTCGGTTTAGTTTATCATTGACGAATGCACAAACAACTTTTTCATCTTCAATTGCATTGACGATATGCGGACCTAGATGTGTTTCATAAAAATTAAACTGAAAACCATACGTGCTATTTTCCTGTTCAAAGAATAATTTATCGTAGGGTTTTGTCGAAAAGAAGGCGATTTTCATAAAATTGATTGTTACGTGATACGATAGTATAAATATACGGTTAAATCGCTTATTTGGTACGCACTTTTTTGGATGTTTTTATGAATAGCATCGTATAATTTGTATTAAAAAGAGCTAAATTAGAGAAATCACAATAACAGTATTATCGTCGATTTTTAATGATTAAAAATTATCCCTGCTATGAAGTGGTCCAATCAAATCACACAACTAATAGGTACTGAATATCCAATTGTCCAAGCCCCCATGTTTGGTGTTACTACGCCCGAAATGGTTATTGCGGCCTCGCGTGCCGGAGCGCTCGGCTCCTTATCTTTGGGCGATCTGCCGGCAGATCGCTGCAGTGATCTGATACGTTCAACAGCTGCAAATTTGAATACACCCTTTGCCGTCAATATTTTTGTGAATGCTATTCCGGAGATATCAGCTGATTTGCGTGCACAGTACAACGAGACAAAGGCCTTTGTGGAACAACTCGCCCTGGAGCATGGCCTGGAAGTGGCTTTACCCACGCTTGATAGTATTCGTATAACAGATTATAGGGAACAAATTGACGCTATTCTAGCCCATTCCTGTAAAGTCGTGAGCTTTACTTTTGGTAATTTAGATGCGCAGAGTGTAAAACGCCTGAAAGACAATGATGTCACTATTATTGGTACATGTACCTCGGTGAGAGAAGCTATCGCTTTGGAAGAGGCAGGTATCGATATTATCTGCGTGCAAGGATTGGAGGCTGGCGGGCATCGTGGAAGTTTTGATGAGAAACCCGTTCCGGAGATCGGCGGATTTTCTCTGCTGCCACAAGTGAAAGAACAGGTCCGTGTTCCCTTAATTTATGCTGGAGGCCTCTATAACGGAAGAACTATACATTCTGCCAAGCTACTGGGAGCTGCCGGTTTTCAGGTCGGTAGTTTACTGCTTAAATCTAAAGAGAGTGCACTACACGATTTTGAGAAGAAGCACCTTTCTCGGGTACGGGAATCAGATATTGTATTGACAAGAAGCTTTTCAGGACGTTATGCCAGAGGGATTAAGAATACGTTTATCGAAGTTTTGGATGCTTCTCAAAAGATCCTACCATATCCTTATCAAAATAAATTGACAGGCGAATTAAGAAAGGTAGCAAGGGCGCATCAAAAGGTTGATTTTGTAAATATCTGGGCCGGGCAATCCATTCACCCATACAGTGAACAATCTACACAGGATATTATCCGTCACCTAATCCGAGAAGTTGAAATTTTACATAGTAGTTTAGATGTTTAACTACTAAAGGGTTTGGTTAAGGTGTCATTGCAATGTCATTTAAATTGGAACTAATGATTTAATTCTGTGTTTAAATGCTTTAAAGAGGATTGTAGTTGTTAATCTACAAGGAGTTATGCTTTTTTTTCGAACCTTTGTACCACTGTGAAAAACTAAATATGTACCGCTATGGGGAACGAAAAAAAGAGAATTCTTGTTATCGAAGATAATGAGATTCTATTGGGCACAATGCAATTTGTTCTTGCTAGGGAGGGCTATGATCTATTGCTTGCCAAATCTGGCAAAGAAGCACTCTCATTGGTTTCTGACGAAACAATTGATTTGGTCATAACGGACCTGGCATTACCTTTTGCCAATGGTTACGAAATTATTGATCGCATTAGAAAAAGCAATACGAATAATCAGGTACCTGTTATTATTATTTCCGGCTACCGTGATGATAACAGTATTGTAGAAGGATTTGAGGTGGGTGCGAATGATTATATTAAAAAACCTATTTCTCCTTCTGAACTGATTTCACGCGTACGTTTAAGAATCGGCCATGCTTGATAAGATGGAACATGCTATAAATTCAATTCGATCTTTTTTCGAAGGTGAGGGATGGCCTATTTTGGTCACTATAGCGCTTGTATTAAGTTTTCTACTTTGGGCTTTTTGTCTGATTGGCATTACGTTATTTTATTATCGGGACTTTCGCTATCGTTCTTATCAGGCCAAGATTTATCCTGTTCTTCGGGATTTCATCTATGAACATATCTTGATTGAAAATAGGGTCAGCCATTTTCCTATTGATCGACTGGCATTGGATCTAGATAAAGTAATCATACAGAAGGTAGTCCGCCATATATTGCATGAATTTATTTTCACCATTGGAGGGGAGAAAGGAAAGAGTATGCGTAATCTGTTCAATGAACTGGGGTTCGATAAAGAAGCGCAATATGAAATCAGACATGCAGGTAATCATGTGGTTGCAACTATAAGATCGCTATCCGATCTGGCGCTCATGGAAGTGGAGATTCAAGAAGAGGTTTTGACCCAATTGATGAATAGTTCGAGGACTGAAATTCGTGTATCGGCCTTTAAATACTTACTGCAGGTGAGAGGCGAGCAGTCCTTTGATATCGTTTTGCCACGTATTGAGGGGATTAATGAACTGGATGCGCTTGATATATATCAGGCAATTGTTTCTACAGATTATGTGGGCACTTATGAATTCTCGAAATGGCTGGATGCAACAAAAACTTTTGCGGTCAATAGCTTGATAATGGATCTCATGGTCTACTACCAGCAACTTGATGAAGAAAAGTTATGGCAACTCATTGTCTCGGATGAAAATTCTCAAATAAGCTTGAAGGCGATTAACGCTTTAGGAAAACTACTGGCTAGGGATAGTGAAGTTCGATTGGTTGATTTTTATTCAGCAAAACGGCCCTTACATGTCAAGATTGAGATTATCAAAGCTTTAGGTCGTTTAGGTCAGGGAAAATCAATCGATCTTTTGGAAAATATATTTAAGGATGAAAGTTCCGTGCTTGCCCTTCGTAAACATGCTTATCGTTCATTGGTTGCACAGAAACCCTACAGTATAGCACGCTTGCGCAAAATCGAGGATGAGGTGGATGATCATGATTATAAGCTCATACGCTACGTTAATCATCCTATGGTTCATTACATCTAATTCTTTAAACTGTTTTATAAAACGTATCTGCTATGAAACATTTTATTTTTTCAATAGAATTTGTTTTCGGATTTTATTGCCTTTTGCTTCTGATTGTCTATGTCATGTTATTTCGGATGTCATCCATATCCATTCGCAAGAATCTTCGGAAAAGAAAATCCAGACGTGTACAGACATTAATGGAGTCTGAGATTGCCCCGGGTGTTAGTATTGTGGCTCCGGCATATAATGAATCGGTAACGATCGTCAATAATGTGCGCTCACTGATGACTCTGTTTTACCCACGGTATGAAGTCGTTATTGTAAATGACGGGAGTAAAGATGATACATTGGAAAAGCTAATAAAGGAGTTTGATCTTGTTCAGGTAGATTTTTTGGTTGATTATTTGGTGCCTTGTAAGGAAATCAAGGCGATCTATAAATCTAGAGATATATCCCATAAACGGTTAACCATTGTTGACAAGGTAAATGGGGGAAGTAAGGCCGATGCTGTGAATGCGGGGATCAATGTGGCATCTTTTCCTTATATATTAAATACGGATGTGGATTGTGTGCTTGCCAATGATACTTTGGTTCAGCTCATGGAGGCCGTATTAGACGCTAATGAGCGCGTCATTGCTGTAGGGGCTACACTGCGCATGTCGAATTCCAGTTATGTAGATTCAGGAATGTTAGTCGAAGCGGCATTACCCAAACCAATATTGGCGCGTTTTCAGGAAATGGAATACATTCGTTCCTATCTCTTAGGAAAAATGGGTTGGAACTACCTAAATTGTATCCCAAATGTATCTGGAGGCTTAGGGCTGTTTGATAAAGAGATTCTTATTTCTGCGGGAGGTTATGATTCACAGTCTCTTGGGGAGGACATGGAAATGGTGACGAGAATGTGTATGACGATGTGTGATAATAATCAAAAATATGAAGTTAAATATATTCCCCAGACACTTTGTTGGACAGAGGGACCTGATAGTTTGAAAATGTTGACACGTCAACGTATACGATGGGCGAGAGGCTTGATGCAGATCATGCGTACACACCGTAAGGCGTTTCTTAATCCTAAGTATAAAAAGTTTGGGCTTATCGTGTTTCCCTACAACGCTATTTTCGAGTTTTTTGCACCTATCATGGAAATTTTGGGTATTTTTTTCTACATCTATCTTATCCTGACTCATGGTATTAATTGGCCAATGGCGATTCTGTTATTGATTTTCGTCTATATGTTTTCGGTTTTTTTGACAAGCTTTTCTATTTTATTGGACAATTACGTATATAAATATTATAAGCGCAGAAAAGATATCGTACGTTTATGTCTCACAGCGTTTATAGAGCCTTTCCTATATCATCCGATTATCGTTTACAGCTCAATAAAAGGTTATATACAGGAACTCTTTGGGAAAAAACATGCCTGGGGAGAGATGAAAAGAAAAGGTACCCTGTCTCCTTTACCCTCTGATCGCATTAAAAAATAAAAAGATGAAAAGATTATTCACATTTGCAGTAATTTTTTGTTTGCCATTTCTACCGCAAGCTATTCAAGCACAGGTTAATTGGCAAAATAAAAAATATGATGTCGATAGCTTGGTTTCGAAGTCAATTGCTTATTTACAGGATGGAAAAATCGATGAGTCAATTGCATTAAGCAAAGCCGTTTTATTGAAGTATCCCAAATACACAGATTTTAAATATATCTTAGGTTTAAGTTATCAGAAAATGGGTCGTGGAGACTGGGCTGTTCCCTATTTTGAGGAAGTTATTTCTACAGAGCCTGCTTATCGGGATGTTTATCCTTCATTGGCTGCTTTATACGAATCTTCTGGTCAATATGAGAAAGCCGCAGCAACTTGGCAATTGGCCCTTAGGTATTTTCCAAAAGACATTGAAATCGCAAATCTGTACCATGAATTTGACGTAAGGAATTTAAAGCGTGAAGGTGAAATACGTATGGACAACTGGTATAAAAAAGGGCGGAAATTTGTTACGGACGGAGATCTGCAAAAGGCTCTGGCTTATTCGGACAGTATGCGGCTTGCTGACCCAAAAGATAATCGTTTCTTATATTTGCGTTCAAGTGCTTTAATTGCAAATAAGGAGTATAATAAAGCGAAGGGTGATTTTGAAACGTTATGGAATGTTGGTGATAGTTCGGTATTCGTAACCGAGCAATTGGCTAATATAGCTGTGTTCAATAAAGATTATCAAACTGCATTGAACTATATGAATCAACTGGTGGAGAAATCGCCTCAAAATGAACAATACCGCCATTTGACGAAAGTATATCGGGAGAACTTGCCTTACAAGTTCTATATCGGCGCAAATCATATGCAAAGCTCGCAAGATCGGCCGAACGGGCATTTCTTTATTTCCGGGTTAGAATACGGTCAGCGGATAGGAGAGAAGAACATGCTCATTGGTCAGTTTAACTACGGGAATAGACGTGGTGAAAAAGGATATCAGGCCGGTTTGGATGCCTGGATTAATTATAGTAAATATATGTATGCGTATCATCAAATAGCCTGGGCCGATGGTAGCGTATTTCCAACATGGCGAGCTTCTTATAGTCTTTATCGTGAGGCGGGGCTATGGCTCTTTGATTTAGGTGGGCGATATGTCCGGACCAATGACAATTCGAATAACTATGGTATGGTTGCATCAGCAGGCCGATACTTTGGACCTACTTTCGTCTATCTTAGGGGATTTCTAATGCGTGATGAACAGCGATGGAACCAGGCTTATTCACTGGCAATTAGGCACTATTATAACAGCGAAAAACCAAATTCTTATGTTACATTAATTGCCAATATCGGTACATCGCCGGATGATCCATCCCGTTATCAATTTCTGAACAATCGTTTTGGTTTTCTATCACGATCGGTTAATGCGGGATGGCAGCACCGTATAGAAAATTGGGGCTTTACACTTATGGGGGGCTGGAGCTACTACAAAGTGGCTGATAACAAATTTATGAACCAATATGACCTGAATCTATCATTAAGGAAATATTTTTAATATGATGTGGAAGTTTATGTTATGCTTATTGTCTATTGTAACGATAGTTCAAGGTAAGGAAAGAATTACATTGGTTGAAAATGGAAGAACGGATTATGTAATTCAAGCCAATATGCAGGATCCTCTTTTACAAAAAGCTGTAGACGTTATCAACGTATTTACAGCGGAAAGCACGGGGGCTAAGTTTGCGATAGGGGCTAAATTGGAAGGAACCCGTGCCATTTTTTTAGAGAAAGTGCCCATAAATAGTACATTTCCCGAGGATAGTTATTCCATTCAAGTTGTAGGGAATAGTATCTATATCAAAGGAAGTGGTAAAGGTGTGTTGTTTGCAGCCTATCGATATGTACGAGATATCATAGGTGGAAGAAAATGGTATGCAGGCAAGGAAAATACATATATTCCGAAATTAACGCATTTAGCTGTAGATTCAGGCTTAAAGATTTATGCTAAGCCCGATTTTAAGTTTAGAGAGGTTTATTTCCCTATAGAGTTAGATCAGGAGTATATGGATTGGTATGGTTTGCATAACCTGGAGGAAAGATGGGGCGACTGGGGGCATAACTTTAGCAAAATATTACCGCCATCAGTTTATTTTAAGGATCATCCTGAATATTATTCCTTATATGATGGGAAACGCCAGCCTATTCAACTCTGTTTGTCCAATGAGGAGGTTTTTCATCACACTGTAGCCTATTTTAAACAGAAGATGCTCGAAAATCCTGCAGCTATCTACTGGTCCATTGCGGCCAATGATGATATCGGAAGCTGTACCTGTGATCGTTGCCAGGCTATTGATAAGAAAGAAGGCGGGCCACAAGGCTCACTGGTCCGTTTCGTAAATAGAGTAGCTGCTCAATTTCCCGACAAGAAATTCACTACACTGGCCTATCTGGAATCTGCAAATGCTCCAGCACAGCTCCGTGTCGCAGATAATGTCACCGTTATTTTAAGTAATATCGATGCTTTTAGAAAAAATGATATGGAGAGTGAACCTTCTGCGGCAGCATTCCGTAGACAATTGGGGGCTTGGAAAGCTAAGGCTAAACATGTATTTGTGTGGGATTATCTGACACAGTTTACCAATTATCTTGCACCTTTTCCGATTCAAGGTACGATGCAGCCGAGTTTGCAGTACCTGAAGTCACAGGGTGTCGAAGGAGTCTTTTTGCAGGGGGGAGGGAGCACCTATAGTGATATGGCGGAGCTAAATGCCTATATATTGGCTAATCTCGCCTGGAATACAGGGCTTTCAGAAAAGCAGCTGACCGACGAGTTTATGGAGGGCTATTATGGCAAGGCGGGACCGTTTATCAAAGCCTATCTTGATCAACGAAGAAATCATTTGCCCGGTGCCTCGTCAGCGCTGTCGATCTATGGAAATCCGATTGACAATAGAAAAGACTTTTTAAGTCCAGAAGCCATGGACCAATATAGTACATTATTGGAAAAGGCCGAAGTTGCCAGTAAAGGAAATCCAATATTGGAGTCGCGTGTTAGACGTATTGGATTGGGATTGGATTATACGTATTTGCAACAGGCCAGATTTTATGGTCCACATCAGCATGGTATATTTGAGCAAGAGGAGGGACGCTGGAAGGTAAGACCCAATGTTAGCCGTAAAGTAAAACAATTTATTGAAGATGCCAAAAGACTAGGCGTCGTGGAGCTCGCCGAAGGTGGCGTATCGCCCGATGGCTATGCAAAGGAGTGGGCGGAGATATTCAATGCTGGTGTTAGAGCTAACAAAGCCTCGGAAGCAATTGTAAAACTGAAATACCCATTTGATCCTTCTTTCCCCGCTAACGGATTGAAGACACTAACGGATAGCGTACCCGGTTATATGGATTATAGTTATAATTGGCTGTTGTGGAATGGTAATCCAATGGATATCACTTTTGATTTTAAACAGGAGAGACAAATTGATACCATTGAGCTCAGTTTTCTAAAAGATGCCAGACATTGGATATTTCCACCCAAGGAAATCAGGGTTTCTGTTTCTAACAATGGAACAGATTTTCAGGAAGTACTTTTCCATAAGCTTGAATCTGCAGAGGAGGATTATACCTTGGAGAAGGTCTGTTATCGCGCATTCATAAATGACCGTATTAAAGTGGTCAAAGTTTATGCTGAGCCCTTGCCAAAATTACCCGAATGGAGGTACCATCCGAAGCGAAAGGCGCTTATCGCTTGTGATGAAATCTGGCTAAATTAATTTAGAAATCTTATTTGAACTGAATTTTTACCGGTGTGGATATTGTTCTACAATAATTTATTTAGCAGTATAATTTTATATGGAAAATGATTAAATTAGTTTAACTAAGTTATAAACAGATTCATATGGAAATTAAAACATCTTCAAAATTTGTCGCTGAACTCATTGGAACATTTGGTTTGGTGCTTTTTGGCTGCGGAGCGGCCGCCATTGCAGGAGCCAACACCATGGGGGGGCTTTCTGGACTCGGACTCTTGGGTATTGCCGTTGCTTTCGGTCTATCGGTTGTCGTTTTTGCCTACGCAATCGGGGGAATTTCTGGCTGTCATATTAATCCTGCGGTGACAGTTGGCGTATTATTGGCAGGAAGAATGTCAGCCAAGGACGCGATCGTCTATATTGTTGCTCAATTTATTGGAGCACTCTTGGGCGCGTTTGTCCTTCAACAGATTTTAAGTGGGCAATTGGTCGGCTTTACGCCAGGTGAGTGGGCTTATGGTTCAAACGGCTGGGGTAAGGGCTATCAAAACGAATATGGCACTGTTTCGGCCTTTCTGATTGAAGCGGTATTAACCTTTATCTTTCTATTTGTGATCCTAGCAACAACTTCGAAAGTAGGCAATAGTACAATGGCCGGACTCGCTATCGGTTTTACGCTTCTTTTGATCCATTTAGTAGCTATTCCGGTGACAGGTACATCGGTTAATCCTGCCCGTTCATTTGGACCTGCAGTGCTGGCTGGTGGTCAGGCTTTATCACAGCTTTGGCTGTTTATTGTTGCGCCTCTTGTAGGAGCGGCTGTAGCAGCAGGAGTGTGGAAAGCACTGGAGCCTAAAGATTAGTCTTTTTAACTTTATAGGAAACGCCCCATAAGTATATGGTTACTTATGGGGCGTTTTCGTTTATGATCTAGATGAGCAAGGTGTGAGCCGCCTATGAATTCAGTATGTCGTTTATGAAGTTATTGACCTGTGTCTCATCTGTTGCCCATGAGGTAATCAAACGTATCGCTGCATAATCTGGGTCTATATCCTTCCAAATATAAAATTGGTAATTTAAACTCAGCGTTTCGATAACCGATTTAGGTAAAATAGGAAAGATCTGATTCGTCGTCGATTCTGTTAGAAAGGAATATCCTTTTTCTTTGATAGCCTTCGCCATCCGCATTGCAAATGAATTTGCTTTTAATGCCAGTTCAAGATACAGATCATCTTTAAATAATTCTAAAAATTGAATGGAGAGCACTCTGCCTTTAGCGAGCAAGGCACCCTTCTGTTTGATAGCATACTCAAAATCTAATGCTAACTCGGGACGGTTGAACACAACCGCTTCACCTAGAAGCGCACCATTTTTTGTTCCGCCAATATAGAAAACGTCACTGTATTTAGCGATAGCTGCAAATGTTAGATCGTTGTTTTCTGCAGTTAAGGCATGACCTAGGCGCGCACCATCCACGTAAAGTAACAGTTGCTGCTGCTGACAGCATAGGTATAGCGCTTTCAGCTCCACTAAAGAATATATCGTGCCGATTTCAGTCGAGTTCGAAATATAAACTATTCGTGGCTTTACAACATGTGGCGCCAATGCATGGTCTTTTAATATTTTTAGGATATCTTCAGGTGTCAATTTTCCATCCGCTGTTTCAACGGTAATGACTTTATGTCCAGTTGCTTCTATGGCACCAGTTTCATTGGCAGATATATGCCCTGTTTTTGCACTAATGACTGCCTCATGCACACGTAAGAGAAACGATATAACAAGCAGATTCGTTTGTGTTCCCCCGGATAAAAAGTGGATAACAGCGTGTTGGTTATCAATCTTATTCCTTAAAACCGTTTTTGCTTCTTTCGAATAATCATCTTCTCCATAACCCAATTGCTGTATCAGATTAGTTTCAACAAGTTTATCTAAAATGCGGGGATGTGCCCCTTCTGAATAATCATTTTTAAAGTTATACATAAATCTATCTATTTAGTGCAGATGCGCTCCATACTTAATCCGAAATCATTCCTCCAACAGGAAATTCGGGTGTTGTGAAGGTCAAATGTATAAATACAATCTCGTTTTTTACTAATCTCAGAAGGGAAAACACAATTAAACATCTGAGAGAGTTACGTTCTTTACAAGAGAAAGAAAAATTATGCTATTCATTTTTATCATATCTTTTACTCAACTATTGACTAAATTCGAAATAGATTTGAAGCAAGTTTTATTTAATCTTACCGTAGAATGAAAAGAGTCTTATTTGTGGGATCCATCTTATTGGCATTTGGAATGGGATATGCGTTTAATAACCTGACACATCCGAATGAAACCCCGTTGAAAAGAGTGACCGGAATTGGTGGAGTTTTCTTTAAGTCCAAGGATCCCAAAAAACTCAGGGCCTGGTATGCCGAGCACTTGGGCCTTACAACAAACTCTTACGGCGCCGTATTTGAATGGTATCAAGGTGGCGATAGTACAAAAAAGGGATTTACGCAATGGAGCCCTTTTAAAGAAAATACAACTTATTTTGCTCCCTCAGATAAAGACTTTATGATCAATTATCGTGTAGAGAACATGGAGCTACTAGTCGATGCATTGAAAAAAGAGGGAGTCACTGTCCTTGATACGGTCGAATCATTTGACTATGGTAAATTTGTTCACATCATGGACATCGAAGGGAATAAAATAGAACTTTGGCAACCTAATGATGCTGTTTACGAAAAGATGGGAAAGGATATGGGGGCCAAAACCACTAAGTAAAGCGATTATCCTGGACTTTGCTATTTATGTTGGACTTTGTCTGTCATGTCTATTTTTCGAGATCTCGTAAAGTCCCATAAAGCAGCACCTATTGCTCCAATACAATAGGCAACTAGATCTGACCATAGAAAGCCCTGGCCAAACACTAGCCGTAATAGGGGATTGCTCCTTATCCATCTAAGCAAAGGATATTGTACAAGTTGTAAAAACTCGATGCTAAAACAAAAAATGATTGTAACCACAAAAGAAAATAACACTGATTTTCCCGTAAATAAAAATCGCGACAACCAATAAATCATCACTGCATAAAGTACATCTCCGGTAATGGGGGGTATGGCTGATATTTTGCGTGAGAGCAATCCTAAGAGAATAGTCAAACCAGCTAAAAAAAGATATTGAATTTTTGTCATCCTCTTCACGGGAACCATTTTCTATCGTTATCGTCTTGAATAGGAGACGGTTTCAACAGGATTGCCAAAGATCTTTTTGTTTCCTTTTTTCTGTATAAATCCACCATACTGCGCGACGGCATCTGCGATGGCGAAAATAACATTCATATCGTTCTGCGGGTGAATCGTCGTTAGCAACTGTCCATTTTTGTCGAATAGTTGAAGCTGATTGACCAAAGAGTGATTAATTTCCATCTTATCAATGACATTTAGTAAGATAATTTTGTCCTCCTTTTTCGGCTGTTTAATTGATAACTTCTCTTTGTCAACTTGTATTTCAATCTTTGGGTTGATGAATTGTAATAGTATAATGAGCGGACCGATTACGACGACAGCAACCAAGATACCAAGGCCTTTCGCCGAACCAAAATTGTTGACCGCATCAGCGAGCCCATTTATACCGCCAAAAACTAAGCAGAATAGAATAAATACAACAATTAGGTAACCAAATCCGAAGATCAGGCCCTTTTTAACTTGATGGGATTTAAATTGAAAAGTATTCATTGCAGTGCTTTCTATTTTTTACGCATTTATATTTACTAAAGATATTTATATTTATGCAATCAAAGATATATTAGTTAAAGAGATTTTTTTATTTCATTAAAGTACACGTTGGAAAATATCATTGAAATTAAAAGAACCAACTTTCAGCGGAAATCAGCATACTTTCAACTGGTGAATTATGCGCTGTTTTCAATTCTTGGAATCGTGAGTATATTTTGGGATTGGAAAGCCAGCATTGCCCCAGTTATCTGTGTCATTATTTTCTATCTTTTGCAACGCAAAATTGACTTTCGGTCGAATGTAATCTGGTTTATCATCGGTTTTTTAGCCCTTTCAATTTCTTTGTCCTGGATATTCAGTCTGTCCTTTGGTCTATTTATTTTTCAATGTCTATTGCTTGCCGCCATTAAGCCTGCTATTGATGTATGGAAAGAAACCAACCAGGAGCATACTGATGTGATCTTCTCCATGAGTTCGGATTATTTTGCCTGTTTATGTCCGGAAAACAGTGATTACAAAGGGTACGCCATGAATCCTATGGGGTATAAAAAACGCTTTCCAATGGCAGATATTATTTCAGTCCAACGAGATGGTAAAAGTTTGCTTATTGCATTGAAAGAAAGGACAATACGTCCGCGCGAATTGCACGCCGACGAAATCGAAATGATTCTCGCTTATTTTAGAAAAAACAAGCCAGCTGTTCTTGCAGCTGTCGAAACAAAGAGTATCCGTAAAGATGAAGACCAGGTGTATTGGGTTAAATTTATCGTTATAGGTATACCATGTATTTTAGGCGGACTATCACTATATTTTTGGGCAGATAATGGAAGGAACACAGTGGTCACCATACTTAGTATCGTTGCAGCAATAGTTCTGGGAATAATTTTACTGAAAATTACGAATATGGTATCTCGTCATAAAGCTAATTAAGCATTCCGATTATTTTAGGAAATCTGCATACCAATGACCAGAGGACTTTATAATACGTTGTTGATTTTTGAAATCAACATACACCAGTCCAAATCTCGGCCGATATCCCTCGGCCCATTCGAAGTTGTCCAGGAAGGTCCATACAAAGTATCCTTTAACATTGATTCCCTCTTGCTTCGCTCGATAAACTTGATGTAAAGCTTGCTGCAGATAGTCTAATCTTTTGGGATCATGAACCACCCCATTTTCGATTTGATCCGGAAATGCGGCACCGTTCTCGGTAATAATTAAAGGCGGAACATTGGGATAGGCGCTAAATTTTTTGAGCATATGATAGATCGATGCTGGATAAACCTCCCAGTTCATTTCCGTCATCTCAACTTTACGTTCTTTGGCTGATACAATTTTCGCCTGAAGGTAAGGAACAAACATCGCATATCGTATAATCTCCCGTGTATAATTCTGTACACCAATAAAGTCCATGTCAAATTTCAGGTCTCTTTCATCATTGGCCTGCATGTACTTTTCAATTCTATTCAGTATCTTGATCTCCTTTGTTGGATAGCCCATTCCCAATAAGGGCTCTATAAATAGGCGATTGAGCAAAACGTCAGCTTTCTTTGCTGCGATAATGTCTCTTTCTTTTGTAGTAAATGGCTCAACATGAGAACAGGAGAAAGTAGTTCCTACTTCGCTATCAGGCAGCAATGACTTAATGATCCTTCCACCGTGAGCCTGGGCCAAGGCCGCATGATGCGCGGCAGCCAAAAAATTACCGAGGCCTTTCCTTTCTGGTGCATGTACGCCGAAAAAATAGCCTGCAGCGGTGAATACGGTAGGTTCATTCAACACCATCCAATTCTTGACGCGATCACCATAGACATCTACGCATTTGGAAACAAACTCTCCAAACCAATCTTTCACTTCACGGTTTACCCAGCCGCCTTTTTTTTCTAATGCATGTGGAAGATCCCAATGATATAATGTAACCCAGGGTGTTATCCCTAATTCGAGAGATAGATCGATCAAACGATCATAAAAGTCCAATCCGGATTGATTTACTTCACCGATTCCAGCTGGAAAGATACGGCTCCATGATAAAGAGAATCTATAGTTTGGAATATGCATTCCCTTCATCAAATACAGATCCTGGATATAGCGATTGTAAAAATCACAAGCCTCATTGCCATGCTGATTCTGAAATATGCGATTTCTTTTCTTGACGAATATATCCCAGATAGAAGGACCTTTTCCATGTAAATCATGTGCCCCCTCAATCTGATAGGCGGCTGTAGAAACTCCCCAAATAAAATCTTTGCCAAAGGCATCTTTGGTTAAAAGCATTTATGAAAATAAAATTATCGGACCTGAATGCCGTTTTTAAAACAATTAAGTTTTGTGGAATCTCAATGGTGAATAGAATGAACTAAATCGACCTAAAAAGATCCTAAATATAATCCGCTGGAAAAAATAGTTTATCGTTTTCATAATAGATACATTAACTCCGTTGACTACATTAACTATCGCATTATAAAGTAACGAAACTCATATTAA
>JALAGS010000077.1 GCA_022712315.1 Sphingobacterium sp.
AGATTTGCATTATTTACTTTAACCGTTTTGTCAAAATCTGCGATGACCTCTTTTTTAGTTAATACATCAGTTAATAATAACTTCTTATTATTAAACCTCACTTTGATATTCACGCGAAGTGTATCTTGATTTCCTTGAGGCTGTATTATAAATGGCATATCTTTTTCTAAAACCTCAGTAGAGCGGAATTTACCATTTATACCATATATTATATTTAAATGGTTACGGTCGACTACTTTTCTCATTAGCCTGCGAGAAGATAAAATCTCAATTTGATCCGTTACAAATGCGCCACGACTAACTCCGAAGCCCATACTTGTACTTAGTTCGGCTATACCAGCTAATTCACCTGCAGCAGCACTTCTTTCGTCTTTTAAAAGAATTTTAGCAGTAGTATTATATGTCTTTTGAGCATATCGTAAATATATCAATGCTATTCCGAGCACAATTGCAACAGAAAATAAAAACCATTTCCAGTAATACGTATATTGCTCAAAAAGTTGCCTCAAATTAATGTCATCGTCCTGATATTCTTTTGCTTTGATAGATTGTTCTTCCATGATAGTTTTTAACGGGTCAATACCGAAATTACTGTAATTAATAAACTAGCTATTGATATGATAATATTAGTATTAGCACCCAGTTTCGAATTATTAATTTGTGCTTTGTTAGGTTCTACATAAATTACATCATTTTGGGCCAGATAATAATAAGGTGAGTTTAAGACATTTTGCTGAGTAATATCTAAACGGTGAACACTCTTTTTTCCGCCAACTTCTCTTACCAACAATATATTTTCTCTAACCCCCCTAATTGTCAAATCTCCAGCCATACCTAACGCATCTAAAATTGTTACGCGTTCCGTTGGCATAATAAATGAGCCTGGGCGTAAAACTTCTCCCAATACCGATATCCTAAAGTTATTAAAGTTAATATTGACACCAGGGTCTTTAATGTATTGACTAAGCTCAATTCTCAATTTCTCAATAGCTTCAACACGCGTTAAACCCAAGACAGATACTTTACCTAATATAGGAAGAGTAATATTCCCATCTTTGTCAACAGTATATGTAGGCCTCAGTGCCATATCTACCGCTTGTGACATATTGCTCGAAGCTATAGAACTACTTGGATTAAATGGTGCTGTTACTTTTGGATCAGCTGCAGTAACAACAATTGTCAAGATATCATTTATTTGAATTCTTGGAGTGTATTGTTCATATAATGTATTAATCTGGGTTGAATCTTGTTGGAGGTAAACCATCTTCTTACGTGATCCGCAAGAACTTACAACCATGAGTATCGTTAATAACAAGACTGTTGATACACTAAAATTTGAAATTAATCGCATGCGCTATTAAAATTGATAAATTAAATTCATTCACTTATGAGACAAAAATATATATTTTTTTTTGACTTTATATACAACTGGCAATTTTAAACCCTTGGCTAAATACGTTGAGATTAAACAATATTTGGCGCTTAATTTTTTTTTAAATTGAAGTTTTATCTCCTTAAACTTTTGTTCATATCAAGAAATACACAAAGATGTTGTTAGTTGCGAAAATTAATTCACGCTACCATTTAAGAGTGCTTATATGGCAAATATAATTAAACTTGCTACCTTAACTAAAAGCAGATCTTATCTATGTGTATAATTATCCTTATATCGCAAAAGCTTTTTCTATTCTGAAACGTATTCTCTCCTTTTCAGAGTCAATCAAGTTTGAACCTGATGGCAAACAAAGACCTGTATCAAATAACTTCTCAGCAACATTAGCTCCATAATAAGGCGAGCTCTCAAACACGGGCTGTAAATGCATTGGCTTCCATAGTGGACGCGATTCAATGTTATCCTCCAACAGCGCAAGGCGCAAATCTTCACGCGAGATACCTGTTAAAGCCTTATTAATCGTGATGGCAGCCAACCAATGGTTAGAATAAAAATCTTCGCTAGGCTCTGTCAACACGCGGACTCCGTCGATACCAGCAAATAAATCGCAATAGAACTTCGTCATCCTGCGGCGTGCTTCAACACGATCTACCAAGACTTCCATTTGACCTCTTCCAATACCTGCACAAATATTAGACATTCTATAGTTATAACCAATATGCGAATGCTGGTAATGAGGGGCATTGTCGCGCGCTTGTGTCGAAAGGAATACGGCTTTGTCTTTATCTTCTTTTGTATGGCATACCAGAGCCCCTCCACCAGAAGTTGTGATAATTTTATTACCATTAAAGCTTAACACACCAAAACGGCCAAAAGTACCACATGCTTTTCCCTTGTAAGTAGATCCTAATCCCTCAGCAGCATCTTCAATTACTGGAATATCAAATTCCTTGGCCACAGCCAATATTTCATCCATTTTTGCCGGCATGCCATAAAGATTGACCACAATGATTGCCTTTGGCTTCTTGCCATTTGCAAAGCGATCACGTATAGCTTCTTTCAGCGCTATCGGACACATATTCCAGGTTTCTACTTCAGAATCTACAAATACTGGTATCGCTCCTTGATAGGCAATCGGATTTGCCGACGCGGAGAATGTCATTGACTGGCAGATCACTTCATCACCATAATTTACGCCGCATTCAATTAAGGCTAGGTGCAGAGCAGCAGTTCCAGCAGAAAGCGCTGCTACCTGAACATCCGAATTTAAAAATTTTTCCAAATCCTCTTCGAAACCATTCACATTGGGGCCTAATGGTGCTACCCAATTATGATCAAATGCTTCATGAATGTATTTTAATTCATTTCCCCCCATGTGAGGAGAAGATAGCCATATTTTATCTGACATAGTGGTAAAAATTAACGTTACTTCTTTATTATTCTTCCAGGATTACCTACCACGGTACATCCATCTGGTATATCTCTAATAATCACAGCCCCAGCCCCTACCTTCACCCATTTCCCAATAGTTATCCCCTGAATTATACAAGCTCCGATGCCGACATGTGTCCCCTCTCCTACATGCACATTTCCTGCCAATGCTACATTTGGCGATAAATGTACAAAATCTTCGATAATACAATCGTGATCTATGGAAGCATTTGTATTGATAATACAATGTTGACCAACATTTACGTCTACATTAATCGTTGCACCGGCCATTACTACTGTGCCATTTCCTAAAATACTACGGATAGCAATATTAGCCCTTGGATGTATTAAACATGGATAGGTAAATGAACTGGTCTCATTTACTATTCTTTTCCTTACTTCATTATTTCCAATAGCAATAACTGCGTCAACAGGCTCCTCAGGGTTATCATGAAAAACAGTATATCCCAACAACGACGACTTATTCACATCGGTATCGATAAAGCCTTCTATTCTTAAATTATTGCTCTCAGCAATTTCTGCTATTACCTTTCCGTGGCCGCTTGCTCCAAACAAATACATTATTCAAAATTAGTTATTTCCGTTAAAAGGTTCTATTGTAACATGTCCATCGGCAGAAATTCCCTCTCTTTTAAATACTTTTTTAAATGTTGTAAAAAAGACATTCAAATCGGTAAGAAAGGAGACATGGTCTACATACCAAACATCCAGCTCAAATTTCTTGGTCCATGAGATCGCATTTCTCCCATTGACCTGTGCCCATCCCGTAATGCCAGGTCTTACTTCATGACGGCGTCGCTGCTTATCATCATATAAAGGTAAGTATTGAATCAAAAGTGGCCTAGGTCCGATAATTGCCATTTCGCCTTTGAGTACATTAATTAACTGCGGAATCTCATCCAGAGATGTCGTTCTCACAAAAGAACCGATAGGTGTTAACCGTTCTGCATCAGAAAGAAGATTACCATTTGTATCTTTTTTATCATTCATTGTCTTGAATTTGATGATTTTAAAGATCCGCTCATTTAGCCCTGGACGGGATTGAAAGAAAAATGGCTTGCCATCATTGGCAAAGTAGAGTCCTATTGTCACGACGATAAAAATGGGACTAAGGATAATCAAACCTACAAGGGCAATAGAAAAATCGAAGAGTCTCTTAAAAAAATGCTTATACATTGTCTAATCCTCTTTCTTTCAATAAACTTTTGTACTCCGTCAAAAGAGCATCCCAAACTACCTGTTGTTCATAACGCTCTGTTATCATCTTCCTAGCATTTGCTTTCATCTGAAAATAACGTTCCCTATCTCTGACCATTATTTCCATTGCTTCTTTAATTGCATCCACGTTCTTAACGGGAATAATTGTTCCATTTTTTCCTTCGATGATAATTTCATTACAGCCATTTATATCTGATACGATCGCAGGAAGTTCCATTGCCCCGGCTTGCATGACAACATTTGGGAACCCTTCTCTATAACTAGGAAACACCAAAGCATCAGAAATGGCAAAATAGGGCCGGACATCTCTTTGAAATCCGACAGCAATTATGTTTGGGTTTATATGTATTTCATTCAAAATAACTTCTGACAGAGGATCAAAAGTTTCGGGTGCTCCCACTAATAGTAGTTTTACATCGGGTAATTTAGATTGTTTAAATGCCGATATTAGCTCATTAATCCCTTTATCTCCCACTAGACGTCCTACAAAAATGAAAATAAAATCTCTATCTTTTATTCCTAAAGATAATTTTAGACTTTGCATTTTATGAGATTCAATTTGGGCCCGGGAGAAAAATTCGGTATTGATTCCATTTGACGATCCGTTTCCTATTATTTTCAATTTGTCTTTAGAGACATAACCATTATGAAGAATAAAATCATGAAGTCCCATGGAGTTTGGATAAACTTTTGTTGCAAACGCATATGTTATCTTTTCTACCCAATCCAGAATTCTACGTTTTGTCCCTTTTGCTTCCATTAATGGCATTCCCGCTACGGTATGCAATCGTATTGGAACCCCAGCCAACCTAGCACCAAACATACCAATAATCCCAGCTTTCGGCGTATGAGAATGGACTATGTCCGGCTTTTCCTTTTTGCATAACCTATAAAATTTCCATAATGATTTAAGATCTTTTAAAGGAGAAATTTTCCGGGTCATATTTAATGCATGAACCGAAATTCCCTCATCAACGCGAATTTCATCCAATTCTTCTCCAACAGAAGAAACTCCCAAAACATCAAAATTCTGACCATTCATAAAACGAAGTTGCCCCCTAAGCAGAATCTTTAAAGAGATCGGTACAGTCGTAATTCGGATAAGTTTATACATACAAATAAGAATTCATTTTATTTACAAAATTACTAACCGATCGTTCTTCTAAAAATTTATGAAACATCTCTTTTTTATCTATATCACTATTAACTAATGCACATTGTATGGTATCTGATAGAGACTCATAATTGTCTATCTCGCATTTAAACACACCGGGAATTTCATCAATCCCCCCTGCACATAACGTTGAAATGACAGTTTCGTTTTGGGACATCATTTGTAATAAGACGTTTGGAAAGCCTTCAATCCTAGAGGAAACGACACATGCCTTCGCATACTTAAAATAGGTATAAACATTTTTCCTAAATCCTAATAATAAAACATCTGCGGATAAGCCCAATTCTACACATAAACCTTCTAAATCTTTTCTCAAATTTCCTTCCCCCAAGATTACTAGTTTAAGATTGCTATTTTTCTTTTTTAAAATCGAAAACGCTTTGATCAAAATGTCAAATCCTTTCTCATTTATTAAACGTCCAGCGGAGACAATAAAATCTTTATCCCGAAGATCTAAATCTAACTCGTCTAGAACAATATTTTCTAAATTAATTGGATTAGGTATTACTTGAATATTAATTTTTCTAGATAAATTTGGTAAGGCACCAATCAATTGAGCTTTCATAAAGTTTGTTTGACACACCAGTAAGTCTAAGTTATTATATCCAACCTTATATAACATTTTGAATAGAAAAAGCTTTAACCCAGAGAATCTTTTGAAAATGGACGTTGATTCTCGTCCGATAAATTTATCAGTTTTTAAAAGTTTTAAACTTAGCAATATTCCTACAAATGCATTTAAATGTACGTGGGAAGTATA
>JALAGS010000078.1 GCA_022712315.1 Sphingobacterium sp.
ATTTAATTTCGACAACTGAATTAGGTCAGTTATTGAAGTTTCCTATACTTATAGAGCATTATTTCGATCACAAAGAAAAAAATCCGGAGGTTACTGTTTTGCAATTTTTGGAAGTTCATTACGCCGGGAGCCATCTGGAAAACCATCCACACGATGACGATTATGAACAAGACAAACAATTACCGTTTATCGTACATATCGATGTTTTGAATATCAGTTTTGTACTTGTCCCCCCTTTTAGTTTTGATATAGAAACCAAAAAACTTGTAGGCAAAGAACCCAAAACCTTGCCTTTGGACGATACATTTTCTGATAACAATTACCATTCTGACATCTGGCAACCTCCGAAATTCTGTTAATCTTTTTTGATTTCCACGATGAATCCTTTCATCGTGCATTTGCTGTTTGATAATACTTTCATTCGGGCAGTCGGTGTATTTTGTGTCCGCCTGTAGGATTGATCATGTATTGGAAACGTCAAATCTCTTTATTTATCATTTACGATTAACAGAATAAATTATGCTTACAAAAATCATTGAGTTTTCTGTAAAGAACAAACTTATTATAGCATTATTGGTTCTTGGTTTAATCGGCATTGGCTCTTATCAGGTAAGCAAATTACCGATTGATGCTGTGCCGGACATTACCAATAATCAGGTGCAGGTTATTACAATCGCTCCGTCTTTTGGGGCAACCGATATCGAACGTCTGGTTACTTTCCCAATTGAACAGGCGAACTCCAATATTTCCGGACTCAAAGAAATCCGCAGTTTCTCCCGTTTCGGATTGTCCTTGGTTACCATTGTTTTTGATGATGGTATTGATGTGTATTGGGCAAGACAACAAGTGGCAGAGCGGCTGCAACAGGTTCAGAATGAAATTCCGCAAGGTATCGGAACACCGCAATTAGGGCCGATTTCTACCGGTTTGGGCGAAATCTATCAATATGTCGTTCGTCCTAAAGAAGGTTCTGAACAAAAATACGACGTTACGGAACTCCGTACCATTCAGGATTGGATTGTGCGTCGACAGCTACTTCAGGTCAAAGGCGTAGCGGAAGTCAGCAGTTTTGGCGGTAAATTGAAGCAATACGAGATTGCCGTGAATCCCGACCGACTTAATGCTTACGGCATTACCATCAATGATGTTTTTGATGCACTGAATGCCAATAACCAGAACACCGGCGGTGCTTATATCGAAAAAGGGCCAACCGTTCTCTACATTCGGAGCGAAGGTTTGGTGGGCAATATTGAGGATATTCAAAACATTTCCATTACCAATAAAAACAACGATGTACCGCTGTTTATCCAAGATGTAGCTGATGTCAAAATTGGTTTTGCCACCCGTTACGGAGCGATGACTTACAACGATCAGGGCGAAGTTTCGGGTGCGGTGGTGATGATGCTGAAAGGTGCCAACAGTAGCCAGGTCATCAAAGATGTAAAAGCCAAAGTGGCTCAAATCCAGAAAACCCTGCCCGAAGGCGTGGTGATAGAACCCTTTCTTGACCGTACCAAAATGGTGAATAATGCCATCAGCACGGTAGAGAGAAACCTTATGGAAGGTGCTTTAATCGTGGTATTTGTCCTCGTTTTATTTCTCGGAAATTTCAGAGCCGGCTTACTCGTGGCTTCGGTGATTCCACTAGCAATGCTTTTTGCCATTTGTATGATGAACCTTTTCGGGGTGAGCGGCAATCTGATGAGTTTGGGTGCACTGGATTTTGGATTAATCATCGACGGAGCGGTCATTATTGTAGAAGCCGTCCTGCATCAGTTATCCCTCAATCCTAAGTTCAAGAGCCTGCTGAAAATTCCGTCCAATGATATGGATAGTGTAGTTACAGAATCTGCCGGAAGAATGATGAACAGTGCAGTTTTCGGACAAATTATCATCTTCATTGTGTACATTCCGATCCTAACATTGCAAGGGATTGAAGGGAAAATGTTCCGCCCGATGGCAGAAACGGTGGCGTTTGCATTATTAGGTGCATTTCTGCTTTCCCTAACCTACATTCCGATGATGAGTTCGGTTTTGTTGAAGAAAAGAAGTTTAAAACCTTCGTGGTCGGACAGGGTAATGAAGAAAGTAGAAGCGCTTTATTTGAAAACCTTGCTGAAAGTTTTACGCATTCCGAAAACCATTTTTACCATAATCGGGATATTGTTCATCACGGCAATAATTCTGCTAAGCAGAATGGGCGGCGAATTTATTCCGTCTTTGGAAGAAGGTGATTTTGCGGTGGATACCCGCGTTTTACCGGGCAGCAACCTTACCACCACGATTGAAAGTACGCAAAAAGCAGCCCATATCTTAAAAACCCGTTTCCCCGAAGTGGAAAAAGTGGTCACCAAGATAGGAAGTGGAGAAGTGCCTACCGATCCGATGCCAATGGATGCTTCGGATATGATGGTCATTCTGAAAGACAAAAAAGAATGGACTTCCGCCAAAACGTTTTCCGAATTATCAGAAAAAATGAGCAAAGCACTGGAAGATGTGCCCGGTATTACAGTTGGTTTTCAGTATCCGGTAGCGATGCGTTTTAATGAACTGATGACTGGTGCAAGACAGGATGTGGTCATCAAAATCTTTGGCGATAATCTGGATTCTTTGGTGCAAAATGCCAACCAACTCGGTAAAATCATTGAAACGGTAAAAGGTACACAAAACCTTTATATAGAACCAGTTTCCGGGCTTCCGCAGGTGGTGGTAAAATACAATCGTCCCGTGATTGCTCAGTATCATCTTTCTGTTGCAGATGTCAATCGGGTGATTAATACCGCATTTGCCGGACAGAGTACAGGTTTGGTTTTTGAAGGCGAAAAACGCTTTGATATGGTAGTACGCCTGAATGCCAGTGACCGAAAAAACATCAATGATATTCAAAATCTATTGGTTCCAACACCTGCAGGCAATCAGATCCCGCTCAATCAGCTGGCAACCGTAGATGTGGTGGAAGGTCCCAATCAAATTCAACGTGAAAATGCACAACGCCGTATTGTCGTCGGCTTCAACATCAAAGACCGTGATGTGCAAAGCATTGTGGAAGAATTGCAGGGTAAAGTGGACAAACAGATTAAACTTCCGGCCGGCTATTCTATTACGTATGGCGGTTCTTTTGAAAATCTGAACAACGCCAAACAACGGTTGATGATTGCCGTTCCGCTGGCATTGGCATTGATATTTGTCCTGTTGTTTATGGCGTTCAAGTCGATTAAAGAAAGTCTTCTGATTTACACCGCCATTCCGTTGTCGGTCATCGGAGGTGTATTTATGTTGAATTTACGCGGAATGCCTTTCAGCATCAGTGCTGCCGTTGGTTTTATCGCTCTTTTTGGCGTAGCGGTTTTGAACGGTATTGTATTGATTTCAGAATTTAACCGACTGCATAAAAACGGCATTAGAAATATCGTCAGAATTGTGATTGATGGCGGCGAAAGCCGATTGCGTCCGGTATTGATGACTGCAGCCGTTGCCTCCCTCGGCTTTATCCCGATGGCAATAAGCACAGGTGCTGGAGCAGAAGTGCAGCGACCTTTGGCGACCGTGGTAATTGGCGGACTGATATTGGCCACTTTGCTCACCCTTTTTGTCCTACCGCTTTTATATGTCAATATCGAAAATGGATTTAAAATGAAAAAACCAAAATCCAAACATGTCGCCTCTGTTCTGTTGATTTTTATGCTGTTTTCAGGAATAAAAATGAAGGCACAAACCATAATTTCTTTAGATGAAGCCGTGCAAACAGCGTTGCAAAACAATCGCAACCTGAAAAATGAAAAACTGCGTTCGGATTATGCCAAAGCATTGATTAAAACTTCTAATGCCGATATTCCGCAAACCGCAGTTACAGCAGATTACGGACAAATAAATAGTGCATACAACGATATGAAATTCGGGATTTCACAGAGCATCGCTTTTCCGACTGTGTATCAGAAACAGAAAAATTTGCATTCCGAAGAATGGAAAAAAAGCCAGTTGAATGTTTCGCTTAAAGAATTTGAACTGAAAAAAGCCGTCAGCCAAAGTTATTTCCAGATGGTGTATTGGAAAGATAAGGAAAAATTGCTGAATGAAACGTTGCAACTGTACACCCAATTTTTAGACAAAGCCAGTTTGCGTTTAAAAGCTGGAGAAAGCAATATTCTGGAAAAAACAACGGCTTCCAACCAAAAATCGGCGATTGAGATTCAGTTGAAACAAGTGCAGCAGGAAATAAAAACCTTGCAGTTGCAGTTCAGTTGGTTGCTCAATTCCGAAACGGAATATCTTCCTTTGGAAAATTCCAGACCGGTTCTTTTGCTTCAGGAAAATGCTTCGCATCCCTTGTTACATGTATTGGAACAGCAAAAAACGGTTGCCGGCAAACAAACCGAAGTGGAAAAATCCAGACTTCTTCCGGGTTTGCAAATCGGTTATAATCTCAATTCGTTCAAAGGTATGGGACCTGATGATAAACTGTATTCTGCTACACCACAGTTTCATTCGGTGATGGTAGGTGTTGGCATTCCAATATTTTCAGGCGGACAAAAGGCAAGAATTCACGCTTCTAAAGTGGCGGAAAGCATTGCGGAAAACGATTGGCATAATACGGAATTTGCATTAGAGAAAAAACAGCAACAGCTCAAGCAAATGTATCAAACGAATCTCGAAATCATCAACCGTTACGAAACTGATGAACTGAAAAATGCAGACATCATTACCAAAACAGCACAGCAACAATTCATTAACGGAGAAATCAATTATCTGGAATTTGTAATGCTCGTCAATCAGGCAGTTTTGCTCAAAAGCAATTATGCAGATGCCCTATTGAAACTAAACGAAAGCGTGGTTGAACTGAATTATATCACGATTCAGTAGTTGATGAACAGGATATTTTAAACAGTAAACAGAATTTTTCAAATCAATATATAATTAGACAAGAAAATGAAAATATTAAAATTATACGGTTCTTATTTTTTGGTCTTGATAGTACTGCTTTCCGCAGTTCAATGTCAACAAAAACAAGAAACCACCGCCACCAAAACTGCAAATCCGAAAGACGAAAACACGGTTATTTTCACCGATGCACAGTTACACAATACCCCCATTGAAACCGCGGAACTGTCGATGCAGCATATTTCCACCGTATTGAAACTCAACGGTAAAATTGATGTACCACCGCAAAATCTGGTTTCCGTAAGTACACCGCTGGGCGGTTATCTGAAAAGCACCCGCCTTTTGCCAGGGATGAAAGTAGTTAAAGGTCAGGTAATTGCCGTTATTGAAAATCCGCAGTTTGTACAGTTGCAGCAGGATTATCTGATGGCAAAATCCAAATACCACTTTGCCCAACTGGATTATAACCGACAAACTAAGCTCAACCAAAGCCAGGCAAGTAGTGATAAAGTGATGCAGCAGGCACAATCCATTATGAGCGATCAGAAAATTCTGATGAATTCCATTGCCCAGCAACTGAAGTTGGTCAACATAAATCCGGCTAAGATATCTGCCGGAAATATTCAGCAGAGCGTACCTGTCTATAGTACCATCAACGGTTTTGTGAGCAAGGTGAATGTGAATGTAGGCAAATATGTAACGTCTTCGGATGTGCTGTTTAAACTCATCAATCCTTCTGATATTCACCTCAATTTAAAAGTGTATGAAAAGGATTTGGAAATGCTGAAAACCGGGCAACAGATTGTGGCTTATACCAATGTAGATCCTTCAAAAAAATATGCCGGTGAAATTTTGCTGACGAGTAAAGACGTGGACGGAAGCGGCATGGCTGAGGTTCATTGTCATTTTGAAAAATACGATCCTGCACTCATTCCCGGAATGTATATGAATGCCGAAGTGAAAACAGAAAATTCTTTTGCCAATGCTATTCCGGAAGAAAGCGTGGTGGATTTTGAAGGGAAAAGTTATGTCTTTACAGAAACCGGGAAACAGACCTGGAAGATGGTCCCGGTCACATTGGGAATTTCCGAAAATGGCTTTGTTGAAATCCTCAACTTTGCTGATTTTCAAGGTAAGAAAATCGTGGTCAAAAACGCCTATACCATATTGATGAAGTTGAAAAATACCAGTGAAGATGAAGAATAACAGTCAGATAAAATCTGATATAAAAATTTAAAATAATGAGAAATTCAACAAAAATATTTACCCCGCTTCATCGTGGTTTACACTGGGGCACAGCTCTACTAATGACGGTTTTGTTTATCACCGGATTTCTTCGGATCAACTGGATGGGTAAAAAAGCCATTCTGGGAGCTATTGAAAAAAATATGCAAGGCATTGATTTAACTAATGAACAAACCATCGTAACAGTAAAAAGCATTCTGGACCCTATGTGGCAATGGCACGAATATGCAGCGTATGTTTTCTTTGTAATCATTGCGGTTCGCATCATTTATATGTTGGTAAAGGGCATTCGTTTTCCAAATCCTTTTTCGGCAAATACATCAGCAAAAGAAAAATTTCAGGGATTTATTTATCTGCTATTTTACTTGTTTGTGATTGTTTCATCAATCACCGGAGCCTACCTGAAATGGTGGAATGGAGACCTGAAAGATACAATGGAAACCATTCATAAATGGGCAATTTACTGGTTTCCGATTTTTATTATTTTGCATTTTGGCGGGATTTGGCTGGCAGAAAAAACAGCTCAAAAGGGAATTGCTTCCAAAATGATTGGCGGAGATGATTAATAAATTTAAGAATGAGACATTTATTATTGATACTCATATTGTGCGTTTATCAATTGGGAATAGCACAAACGGATAGTTTGGTAACAGGTCAAAAGATGGATCAATCATTCGACCACGCCTATCAATTTAAATATAAAAAGCTGATTGTACCTTCTGTTTTTATCGGATACGGAATCCTTAGCCTGACGTCTGATGATCTGAAACAGCTGAACCGTTCCACCCAATATGAAATTGGGGAGCATCAGCCGGATAAAATAAAACTGGATAATTATACCCAATACGTACCTGCAATATTGGTTTATGGATTAAATGCTATTGGACTTAAAGGAAAACATAATTTGAAAGACCGAAGTATTATTTTAGGCACATCGTTGCTGATTTCAAGTGCTGTCGTATTACCTACCAAGCATTTGGTGAGAGAAGAACGACCAGATGGTTCTAATAATTTGTCGTTTCCTTCGGGACATACTACAACTGCTTTTACAACAGCACATTTTATGTTCCGTGAATATCAGGATGAAAATATTTGGTTAAGTTTGTCTGGTTATCCAATTGCTGTTTTTACGGGAGTTTATCGCATTTTGAATGATAAACATTGGGTGGGTGATGTGGTTGCAGGTGCCGGTATTGGAATTCTCTCCACAGAAGTTGCCTATTGGTTGTTCCCAAAAGTCAGTCAATTATTTTCAAAAGATCATAGCAAAAATAGTGCTCTTGTATATCCGTTTTATCAAAATAAAACAATGGGATTAGGTTTGTCTTTAAACTTTTAAAATTATAAAAATGAAAAATATATATAAATTCATTATCGTTCTCAGCATTGCCTTAGTGGCACTTGTTCTGGAATTTATCCTGAAAGAACCGCATTATGCTAAAATCTTAATTACGGCAACCGGCATTTTGATGTCCATTGTTCTTCTGAAAGGAATGATCGACGTGCTTCGTTCCGGGAATTTTGGCGTGGATATTTTGGCGATTTCTGCCATTGCTGCAACCTTAGCTGTTGGTAATTATTGGGCGGCACTCATTATCCTCATTATGATTACCGGAGGTGATTCGTTGGAAGATTATGCCCAGAAAAAAGCCCGGAAAGATTTAAAATCATTGCTTGATAATACACCCCGAATTGCTCATAAAAAAACAGGAAACGATTTACATGATGTTCCTGTGGAGGATATTAAAATCGGTGACATCATCATCGTAAAACCCAAGGAAATTATTCCCGTGGACGGAATTTTACTGAGTGCAGAGGTGCTGCTGGACGAATCTTCGCTCACGGGCGAATCCAAACCCGTCAACAAAACCAAAGGCAACAGCTTATGGTCGGGTTCGGTGAATGGTTCGGGAGCCATTACCATTCAGGTTTCCAAACTCGCCAAAGACAGCCAGTACCAGCAACTCGTGCAATTGGTGCATAATTCCGAAAAAGAGCCGGCACATTTTGTGCGAATGGCGGATCGGTACGCTTTGCCTTTTACCATCGTTGCTTTTTTAATTGCCGGAATTGCTTATTTGATTACCAAAGATCCCAACCGCATTGCCGAAGTGTTGGTGGTGGCTTCGCCCTGCCCGCTGATTCTGGCGGCTCCCATTGCCCTGATAGCCGGAATGAGCCGTTCCAGCAGAAATGGGGTGGTGATAAAATCCGGGACTGTCATCGAAAAACTGGACAGAATGAAAGCCATCGCCTTCGATAAAACCGGAACCTTAACCAAAGGCGATCTTACTGTGGACGACATCATCCCGGAAAATTCTTATTCGCAAGACGAACTGATTGATTTTGTAGCCAGCGTAGAACAGCAGTCTTCCCACGTTTTGGCGGTTTCGGTGATGAAATATATCGGGGATAAACCGATTCCTCTGGCAACAGATTTAAAGGAAATAGAAGGAAATGGTATTGAAGGAAAAGTAAACGGTAAACTGGTGAAAGTGGGTAAACTGAATTTTGTAACGACCGAACCCATTTCAATTAAAACGGAAAAAACCTCGTTATTTGTTTCGGTGAATGACAAATATGCAGGGGAAATCACCTTTACCGATGAAGTGCGCCCCGAAGGCCGGCAAACCATTGCCCAATTAATAAAAATGGGTATCCAAAAAATTATGATGATTTCCGGCGACAAGCAAAGTATTTCTGAAAACATTGCCAAAGAAATTGGCATTACGGAAGTGCACGGTGGCTGTTTGCCGGAAGACAAACTGAAAATCCTGAAAAGTATGCCCGACGAATTTCGCCCGGTTGTAATGGTGGGTGATGGCGTGAACGATGCACCGTCGTTAACCGTTGCCGATGTAGGCATTGCGATGGGTGCTAAAGGATCGAGTGCCGCCAGCGATTCGGCTGATGTGGTGATTTTAAGAGACAATCTGCAAAAAGTGAGTGATACTATTCTCATTTCCAAAGAAACGATGAAGATTGCCCGTCAATCCGTTTTCATTGGCATTGCCGTTTGTACCGTGCTTATGCTGATTGCAGCCTTCGGTGTTTTACCGGCATTGATTGGTGCAGGATTGCAGGAAGTGGTGGATCTGATTTCCATTACCTCGGCATTAAGGGCTTTGAAGGACAGAACGTAACCACAACATTTGTTAATTGTCAGGAAAACCTTCAAAGGTCGCTGTTCAAGCAAAATAAAAACGTCCATAAAGACCGAAGGGTCGATAATGACCTGTTGAAAGGCATAAAGGGTTGTTAAAAAGAATCGCTTCTAATTAAGCAATTTTAAAAGGGGATTGTCATTCCTTTTTATTCGCCACGCAGCGGAGAGCTGCCCGTATCCGTTCAGGACGGTAATTATATACTAAATTTTCCAGTAGACGAGTACACTGAAGTATCATTGACTGACGAGCTGTTAACAGCTACCGACAAAAAACCTATAGCCGCATTTAAAGGAAAGACAGATTATATGCTGGTATTTGAAAAGGAAGAGGATGTCGCTTCTCTACTCACTGATTTAGCGAAAATTGCCAAAATAAATGCACGAGGAATTATTGTAACCGCCAAAGGTAATCAATATGATTTCGTTTCCCGCTTTTTTGCTCCGGCATGTGGCGTTAACGAAGATGCCGTATGCGGTTCTGCACATACAACGCTCACTCCTTATTGGGCTGAACAATTAGGCAAAACTGAATTACTCGCTTTTCAACTTTCAGAAAAAACAGGCGAAGTACATTGTAAGATATTGGGTGACAGAGTTGAGCTGGGAGGAACAGCCGTACTGTATTTGAAAGGCGAAATATTCATCTGATAAAAATGGTGGAATGAGTATAGAATCAGCTAAAAAACATTTAAGCAAATGGAATATTTGATATAATAAAAAAGAACTACCATTGAACCAAAAGAATGCCCAAACAAGGTTAATTTGTTTTGTCCCGTCTCTATTCTCAGCTGTTCCAGATCCTCGACTAGTACCATAAGATTCAAAGTGTTGGCAATCGAATCGGGCACTCTCGAGAGCAGACTTCCCCTCTGGTCATACAGTAGAAAACTATTCGAATGCGTATTATTTCGAAATGCATCTACAAGATAATAGAAGTTGTTTCCCGGTCCACCATGAAGGGAAACCACGGTATCACCATGTCCAATGGATGTTACGTAAAGTTTTGCTTTTGAATCAGCGGAAGGCAAGTACCAGGAGTTCATATCAAGTACATCAAGGATATCCTCAACAGATCGCTCTTGGCTCTTTAATCCCGGTGTAATCAAAAATAGTACAGTAATTAGAGACAGGATTTTTATTATTTTCATAACGAATTGGAGCATTGGTCAAAATCGAAATCACTAATAGTCAAATTCTCACGTTGAGTGTATAATGCCGCAAGGAATGTACCATATTGCTTATTCGGAGGATGACTTTTCGAAGTTTACAGAGGATGTTTTGACTTTTTTAACCACACCATCATCATAAAAATCAATGTTTTCTATGGGGTTTTGTTGTAATCCAAAGGAATAAGAACCATACACCAAAAGCTACACTAAATCCGATCCAAGGAGACTTCATGCTGATCGCAGCAAAGAACCCGATTGTTGACAAGAAACACGTTAAAAAGAATAAAAGTAAATTTTTCATGAGTAAAAGTTTAAATATTAAAAAATTAAGTCTGTATCCAACGAATTGTAATCGTTGGATACAAATCAAGTTAAGCAGCTTTTTACCTGCTTATTTCTTTCTTCCTAATCAGTTCCAAAATTTTAGGCTCTGATTTCCTCAAGAACTGCATTACTTTATTTTGGACGTCATCTATAATTCTCCAATCCTTGGCGATATAAATATCTGTAACACGATTTCCATTATCGACATGGTTGAGTGCTAAAGCAACATCATCTTTACTCATCCTACAGTCATTTCTAGCTGTATTTGCGAAGGTATGGCGCGCACCATAAAGCGTTACTACCTGTACACCCGAAAGTTCTCGGAGTTTCTTCATTCCATGTTTTAATGCGGAATTGAAAGTGGTCCGGCTTGAATATCTTTGTGATAACTTTCCAATATATTTCTCCAATAAAGGTTTAGCTTCATCAATTATCCTTATACTAATAAATGCTCTGTCTTTTCGTTTCCCCTTAGTTTTAGATCGATTGTAGTCAACCCGACCATTTCGAACATTGTCAGTAGATATTTTAAATAAATCAACAGCATTCATCCCGCACAAATAGAATGAGAGCATATATAAGTCCCGAGCGAGTTCAGCCCTAGTGTTAGGTAACACTTTACAATCTCGAATTCTAATAACCTCTTCAAGATTATTATTTCTATTTTCGGTAAGAGGAGCTGAACCTACCTTATATTTTTTGAAGGGATAGTGTTTAATCAATATAATGCCCAGATCTTCATTATTGTAATGATTCAACGCTTCATTAAATAATGTACGAAGATCTCTCATATAATTATATAAACTAGTATCCGAAACAGGCTTTGAAACAGTAGTAACGGGCTTTCCCAACTGGTTTATTCTTGTTATTGTCCGTTCAGATTTCAAGTAACGTTCAAACTGAACGAGCATATTAAAATGTATTTCATTTATTGAGACAGTTTCCCGATTAAAAAAATCAATGAGGTGGTTACGGACTGATCGATGGTTAGCGGCAGAACCATCACGACCGTCATCCTTCTCTTGTTGAATATAGTTCGCACAGAACTTGATAAAATCAATTTCTTCATCTATATTTTTGAGATAATCCCTTAATGAACCCGCGGTGAAAAAGTCAAGCTTCTCCTCGAGCTCGCTGATCGTTTTACGGTAGTCCTTTAGTTTCTTGTCAACTATTTCAAGGACAAAAGGATCTTTAATACTAAATTCTTTTTTTCCTTTCACCTTGGTGAGTTGTTTTAGGGAAAGGAAATGAGGAGTGTCTATAATTTTTTTTTCCTCTTTGTGATAGACCCTAATTTTCACATTGTAGGTTCCATCTGCTTTTTTGTGGTGTTCATAAACCTTTGCGCTTACGGTTGCCATAATCTTTTCATTACCACGAAAACCTTTGTGACGTATTTGTGACGGTTTTACGTGAAGTTCAACAAAAAACTATGCAAAACACACCGTTTTGAGGTTTTTCAAAACGTGTAGGGAGGATGTTCCAAAACCACCCTAAGGAAAGCAAAAAAGCCGTTTTACGCAAGTAAAAATGGCTTTTTTAGATAGTGACCCCGCTGAGGCTCGAACTCAGGACCCACAGATTAAGAGTCTGTTGCTCTACCAACTGAGCTACGAAGTCATTCGATAAACCAAATGTAAGGTTCACCGCAGAAAAAGTCAAGTGGAAAAGAATATTTTTTTGACTTTTATGACATTCAAGGGAGATTTTTGATGCATTTGTAATAAACAAGCGAACTGTGAAAATAGCCCCTTAAACTATTTATTCCTCCGCTGTATATTGTCCTTTGTCCTTGGGACAGCGATCTTTCCCATAATCATCGGTCTAAATTCCATCTCTATAGGCTTATCCAGTTGCACTTTGCCCCCTTTCTTAAGCGGAATAACGGCTGTTTTATAGCCGATCATCTGCGCACGAAGCTCTTGATCTACCTGAAACAAAGCTTGTGGTACCCATAGTTGAAAATATCCCTTGTCATCTACCTCTGTGCGATAGCTTCCTAAGGTAACTTCTGTTCCCTTCATGCTCACATCACTTCCAGCGCAAACAACTTTGCCCTTTATACATACTTTACTACTATCCCGGCTTCCTTTTAACACAGGCTCATCGTTTACGGATAGATTGCTTCGACCTTGCTGTGCTATTTTATCATTTCTTGGTTTAGTTTGCACAACAATAACTTCTCCAGTCAATTTGTTTTGCGCTTGAGCAGCTTGAAAACTCATTGATCCGACCAACATAAGTCCTGCGGCAATACCCGTCCACCTTCCTCGCCAAATAGGATTCTTAGAAAAAGAGAGCGTGGCATCCAATTCGCGCATCAACTGATCTTCATAAAATCGACCACATAAGCCTTTGCTGGCTTTCTTTATTTGATCCACAATTTCCTGATCATTCATCTGTGAAAAATCAACAACTATCTTCTCACATTGACCGCAGAACCGGCCTTTCTCCTGTGGGCTCATATTGTTCCATTCCGCAGAGCAAGATTCTTTTACTTGCAATATCATCTTTTCCATGTTACCTGCTGTTTATATTTTGAGAAGGGATGCAGGAAAATCAGCGATTGCATAACACAATCAACAATTAAATTATTAACAACTGATAGACAACGGATTAAAATAGAATTTACTTTGAAAACAAGCATTAAATCGCTTAAATAGGAAAGAATAAGATGAAACACAATCAGGTAAGAGATAAACGTTAAAAACCGAGAAAAAATGAATTTATAAAAATAGGCTGTCCAACTTTTTCTGGACAGCCTACTTTTATATCGAAGCAACGCTAGAAAAGACCTGTTTATTTTATATTATCAAGAATTTCCTTTATGGCTCTTTCCAATTGCGGATCTTTATTTTCCATCCGATCTTGGACCGTGTTTTTCACGAGTATATCTGGGGCAACGCCAGTTTGTTCGAGATCCTGACCATCAAGCGTATAACATCCCCAAGATGGTAAGCGATAGTTAGAGCCATCTACTAAGCCTTTCGCTGATGTAAAAATGATCCAGCGATAGGTCTCATTACCGATTATTTTACCCAACTTCAATGCTTTAAAACCTGCTGCAGTCATTTCGGCGTCGCTCAGGGACTGCTCATTAATTAAAAGAACAATCGGTTTGGCTGCTGGCGCAAAATTACTTTGTGTTACACGTTTCCCGCCTCGGTATTGCCATTGCAAGTAAGGACGCTGAGACAAGAATCGCAAAACTTCATCGTGAACATTCCCGCCTGTATTATACCGTAAGTCTAGAATAATACCCTGTTTGTTATTCTCTTGTTCGGCCATATCGATCAGGAAGCGCTGCAACTCGGTATCCGACATATTTTTCATATGCGAATAAGCGATCTTATTGCTGCTCAACTGGTCCACCCGGCTGCGATTGTCTCTAATCCATTGGTCATAAAGCAGATCTCTAAAAACTGCACTTGACACCGGGCGAATATTTGTCTGGATTTCCTTGCCGTTACGATTCAAGGTCAATTGAACCTCTTCTTCCAGCGATGGCCAAGTGAAATAACTATCACGATCGGCCTGTGTATTTAATTTTGTTCCATTAATGGCAACAAGAATATCGCCTTCATGAATATCCGCTTCTTTCTTCGCTGCAGGTCCATTTGGAACAATATAATTGATCTTAAATGGGTTGGCAGCATCATACACCACACCGATTTCGTTCGTTACAAAACCAAAAGGTTTACGTTCTTCCAGCCCCATTGAACTAAAACCCAAATGTGACGAATTGAGTTCGCCCAACATATCATTTAAAAGGATGCGCAAGTCGGTTCGATCATTGATACCCGGAAGATATTTTTCATATTTCTTTTTGACCGCAGCCCAATCAACACCATGGAAGTTGCTGTCGTAGAAATTCTCCTCCAGATTGGCCCATGTTTCATAAAACATTTGATTAAACTCTTTCTCGAGATCCCGATTGAATTTAAAACTCATTGTAATTGCATCAAGCTTATTCAAGTCGAGATTATATTTCTGAATTGTTCCTCGGCTCAATACGAAGTACTTGCCCCCAGCTTCTACAAATTGGCCCATGCCTCCGTCAGCGACCTTCTCGGTTTTGGATGGAGTAAACAATTCATATACGGTACGGTATGCACTATATTTCCCTTCGTGATTGGATGAATAGAACAAATAAGATTTATCTCCCTTTTGTATCACCAATGGATCGGATTGTGTTCCAAATGCCGGGCTGACTTGCTCAATCCGGTCACGCAATCCTTCCAAATCCAATTGAGCCAAAACAGTCTTCTTTGGTTCGGCCGCCGGACTTGTAGCTGGTTTAACCTTATTCGTATCAGCCTTCTTCTTATCCTCCGTACCGTTCTCCTTCTTAGATGTACTGGTCTTACCTGCAACCGTATCTTTCTTTGCAGGAGTCAAAAATAGTTCATCAAACTTTGCACTACGATAAGGCTGATCGAAGTTGGTCAATGCCATCCGGAAAATACTGGAGTTTTGCATACCCGTAGGGTAGGACGGTTTGGTTCTATTGCTCGCAAAATAAATGTATTTTCCATCAGGAGACCAATATGGTGCAGCCTCCGTAACACCTGTATTTGTCAAATTTGTCGTTTGCCCATTTTTCAGGTTATGCACAAAGATATCTTGTTCAAAATTGCGCATCGCTGTGAACAAAAGGTAATTCCCGTCCGGAGAAAATGAAGGCGAAGAGTTTTGAAATGCCCAGATTTCATCTTTAACTACCGTCTGGCTTTTCAAACTTGTCAAATCCAAAGTACGAACTTCATCACGGCCACTGAGGTATACCGCTTTTGTTCTATCTGTGTTAAATGCAATATCACGGTTGTTGCGCAAATCTTGCGTCAATTGCCTGACCTCACCTTTACCATCTGCGCTGCGCGAAAACCAGTTTTGGTACCCTTGATAAGTTTGACTATAGAGGAGCGTTTTACTGTCTTTAAGCCATTTAACTTCCATAGTACGCTCTCCTTGACCAGGCATCTGGCGCACAAATTTCCCTTCGATATCCGAAACGAACAACTCGCCACGGGATACAAATGCCATCTTCTTTCCGTCTGGAGAAACATCGAAATTGCTAATGTTACCCGAAATGTTAAACTCTTTCAGTTTTCCGAGTACCTGATTACGGTTAAGAGCGATGCTGGGTTGTATTGTTTTCTTCCCATTGACATCGTAAATATAGAGCTGATAGCCCTTTTCAAATGCCACTTTACTGCCATCAGCAGCAACGAAGGGACGCTTGATGGATTCAGGGAAAGACGTTAATTGGGTTTTCGATTTTCCAGCGATCTGGTAGAGATTGTACTCACCATTGCTTTCGTCGGACACGTAGAATATATTGCCTTTTTGGTCTACCGTCGGCCAAAAATCCTTGCCTATATAATCCGTGTATTGTTGAAAAGCTTTTGTTTTGGGATTATAGGACTTGATATCGGGATTGAAAGCACCTTTATATCTTTTGCGATTCGCCGAGCTATACCCTTCCCAGCTGTCATTGAATAACAGTTCTCCCGATGGGGTCGGTACAACATTACTGATATAGTTGAATACATGCGGAAACAACCTCGTTGCCGTCCCGCCATCCAAAGCAACTTGATAGGCGCTCATTCTATTGTAACGCGATGAGGTAAAATAAAGAGACTTGCTATCCCAGCTCCAGCTGTCTACCTCGTCAGAAGCATCATAGGAAGTGAGCTGACGTATGTCTCCCCCTGCAAGAGGCATCACATAGACATCCATATTGCCATTTTGATTGGCCGAAAAGGCGAGCCATTTTCCATCTGGGGAAATGCGCGGATTGATCTCATTTCCTTCCATTCCTGTAAGCCGTACTGCAACACCACCCTGGCTTCCTACTTTCCAAAGGTCACCTTCGTAGCTAAAAACCATTTCTTTGCCATCGGGACTCAATGTCGGGTGGGATAGAAATGTAGGCTGCTGGGCAATAACACAGGTTGTTCCAGCATAGGCTAGAACTGTACTTAAAATTAGTTTTTTTATCATGTTATCTAGGAGGCTAATAATTGTTTGCCAATACAAAGGTAGAATAGGTATTGAACAAACCACTATGAAATGCTGAAGAATTTGAAATTTTATATATTATGCATTTCTAGGCTTTTCTCCGGTAATCATAGTCTTCTTTCTGGTTAGTCTATTGGTATACGTTCGTTAGTAAATAGGAGACGCTACGGTGTTATCTGTAGCATTTAAAGTATTTACCCCTCTGAGTTGCGATATACTTAAAATAGACTGAAACAAATTCAACTCACTTTATGTTTTTATACCAAGATTGGTCATTAAAAATAATTTACTATTGGCTAAGAATGCTTTCACCGAGTTCAAAAAAGTACGACATTATTTTCTTCTTAAG
>JALAGS010000079.1 GCA_022712315.1 Sphingobacterium sp.
AAACAGTAGATATCAATTATCTTTTTATCATGAAGACAGCATATTCAGACAAAGAACTTATAAAACTAGTACCCGGATTCACAAACAATTATACGACAATAAATGATCTCTCCATCCATTATGTTAGCGGCGGTACGGGGGAACCTTTAATCCTTATTCCCGGTTATCCGGAAACATGGTGGGCATATCATCATGTCATGCCCATATTAGCAGAAAATTACCAAGTAATTGTCGTTGAAATTAGAGGGATGGGCAGTTCGGATAAACCCGAAAACGGCTACGAGAAAAAGAACATTGCCAAGGATATCTATGAACTAGTCAAATATTGGGGCTTTGACAAAGTGTCTATTGCAGGTCACGATATAGGTGCACATGTTGCATTCAGTTTTGCCTGCAATTACCCCCAAGCAACCAGTAAACTGATTATGTTGGATACACCGCATCCAGACTCCAGTATGTATCAGCTTCCGATGTTACCTATCTTGGGCGCCAGTTATCTCTATCCATGGTGGCTAGCGTTCAATCAGGTGAAAGAGTTGCCTGAAAAATTGCTTGAAGGACGCATGTCAATCGTTATTTCTTGGTTATTCGATAACCTTTTGGTGAACAAAGATAGCATAAGCCAATTTGACAAGTCTGTTTATAGTGAACGTTATGACAATAAAGATGCTATCCGCTGTTCTAATGCCTGGTACCAGGCCTTTCCACAAGACATCAAAGACTATGAGAGCTATAATAAATTAGAAATGCCGGTTCTGGCAATTGGTGCAAGTGGCTACGACTTACTTCAGCATTCTTTATCAACGATTGCAAACAATCTAATACTTAAAAAAATTGAAAACTGTGGTCATTTTATTCTTGCTGAAAAACCAACTGAAACAGCTGGATTGATCAAAGAGTTTTTGGATAGCTAAATGACATTAACTCTCAACAAACTTTTTTTGGATAAATCCTTCTGCTAATTAATCGTTTACCAGTGTACTTTCCACTTTTTTAACGATAGAATTACAGATAAAAAACGTAAGTGAAACAAAGGCAAGAAGGTTTCTCAAACTACTCTTTTGTATAATTTGATTTTCCGGTTATATCAACCTGCTTACCTAAATACTTTGGTTTTCTATTTCTGATCACATCCAAGACGGCTTTTGTGACGGATAGCTTTTCTCTAAATGCATAGTATTTATACCCTGGATAAACTCCCCTATCTGCACTATAACCAAATGATTTGACGCCCAATTTATCGCCTAAATAGACGCATCTGTTTAGGTGATATTTCTGAGATACCAAGATTGCCGTGTCAACATTAAATATATATTTTGCACGGTACATAGTCGAGTAGCTATCAAATCCCGCATAGTCGATGTAAATCTTTGTGGTATCGATGCCATTTTTCTGGCAATATAACTTCATTACCGTAAGCTCATCGTATTCATCTCTTCCATTATCTCCCGATAGCAAAATCTTATCCACTTTGTGATTTTTATACAGCGAAATCCCGGCATCCAACCGATCCTTTAAATACCTACTTGGCTGATCGCCGTTTATGCCAGCGCCAAAAATGATGGCTACCTTAGCGTTGGGCACATCTTTAAGTTCGGTGAAAATCGCTCGTTCTGTACTGGAAGTTACTTTGCCGTTGGTTAGCACCACAATAACCAGGGCTACTAGACAAAGGATGATAACTGGTAAAACGAACTTTTTAATTTTTTTCATTAGTTTGACTTTCAACTGATTTAACATTGTTATTTATACCCAAATTTAGCAGCAAAACCTATGGGAAATTGAACCAATAATAATTCGCTGCGGATAAATTATCATTCGCAGGCATCTGCGGTTTTTTCGATATTTTTCAGATGGTATAAACTTTCTTCTACGAAGATGAGAAAAAAAGTTTCGATAGCAATAATAATGCAATAGCAATCCTTACTATACAACAACAAATAAAATTACTAATATTGGATATGAAAGGTCATATGTTTTCAAGTATTGGGGATGTAGCCGCTTGGTATATGTTTGTCACATAGACAGGTCCATTCAATAATTAGAACGGTCTTATCTTTTTTAATTGATATCTTTGCCGTATGAATATCGAAGACATCAGACAGCCTTTCCTCAAAAAATTTCCCGGAGATTTTTCCAATAATCCTACGCAGCGAAGTACACCAAAAGTTTTATTTGCCACGATTAAACCTGCCGGGTTTGAACAGCCTCAATTCATTGCTTTTAATGAGGGTCTTTCTGAAGAAATAGGACTAGGAAAATTTGAAGAAAAGGATCTGAACTTTCTGGTAGGATCTGACCTTCCTGACCATCTTCAAACCTATGCTACAGCTTATGCAGGGCATCAATTTGGTAATTGGGCAGGACAGCTGGGCGATGGCAGAGCTATTCTCGCGGGGGAAATTACCAATGCTGAAGGTAAGAAAACGGAAATTCAATGGAAAGGTGCCGGTGCGACGCCCTATTCAAGACGTGCTGACGGAAGAGCCGTATTAAGGTCTTCTGTACGCGAATACCTGATGAGTGAAGCCATGTATCATTTAGGCATACCCACGACCAGAGCGCTAAGCCTCGCCTTTACGGGAGAAGATGTTATTCGTGACATTATGTATAACGGTAATCCGCAATACGAAAAAGGAGCTGTAGTGATAAGAACAGCCGAGAGCTTTCTTCGATTCGGCCATTTTGAGCTGCTGTATGCCCAGCAGGAATATACCTTATTACAAGACCTGCTTGATTTCACTATAGAAAATTACTTCCCTGAAATTGTTTCTTCCAATCATCAGAAATATAAAGATTTTTTTGAAAACGTATGTACCCGAACCGCAGACCTGATGGTAGAATGGTACCGAGTAGGTTTTGTGCATGGCGTCATGAACACAGACAACATGTCCATCTTAGGTTTAACGATTGACTACGGCCCCTATTCCATGATGGATGAATATCATCTAAATTTCACCCCGAATACTACGGACCTTCCGGGACGGAGATATGCTTTTGGAAAACAGGCACAGATTTCACAATGGAATCTATGGAAACTTGCCAATGCACTTTTGCCGGTCATAAAAGATGAAAAATTTCTTGAAAATACGTTAAAGAATTTTGGCATTTATTTTTGGGAAGCTCACGACAAAATGCTCTGCAAAAAATTCGGATTTGATGGAATGAAAAAAGGAGATGAAGAGTTTTTCTCCAACTGGCAAGGCTTCATGCAGGACCTGGAATTGGATTATACTTTATTTTTCAATCAATTGGAGAAAATAGCGCCTAGTACAAATCTAAAAGAACATTTCAGCCCGGTATCCTACACTGTTTTGGATGAAGAAAAGCTCGGCAGACTTCAAGACTTCATCGAACTGTACCAATCACGGATTTATTCAAATACGATTTCAAAGGAAGAATCCCTGGGTTTAATGCAAACAACAAATCCAAAATTTATACTGAGAAACTACCTCCTTTACGAATGTATTGAAGAAATCAGCAATGGAAAAATGGAGATGCTGACCAAACTCACTCAAGCTTTAGAAAATCCATACCAGGAGCTATTTCCAGAGTATTCTCTGAAGCGCCCATCCAGCTACGACGATACAGCAGGCTGTTCAACGCTTTCATGCAGCTCATAGCAACAGCTATTTCTTGACTTTAATGCATTTATAGGGACTACAAAACTCGCTGATTTGAAGATTTTTTAAAAATGATTAAACTAAGTAGACAGCCAATAAGTACACTGGCCATTAGATAACACTCTAAGTGCATATCCTGATAATTAATTCCAGGTATATCAGCATCGGAGGTAAATTCAGCTCTTTTCAACAGATCACGTAGCTGAACAACCTTATATTTCAGATAGATCACTCTCATACCAAAAAATATCGATGCTGAACCAATGATAGTCAGTAAAGAAAGCACTTGATTTTTTGTCGAAGATATTTTGCAATAATTTCTAACAAACAGGTATAAAAAAGGAATAACCCCAAAAGAGAAAACGAAAATCAAGGTTGGAAAAATCTGTTGGGACAGACTTTGACTATCGTTAAATAAAAAATTCTCACCAATAATTTCATTTGTAAAAAAACTCAAAAACCAATCTCTCATAAAAAAGGCCAGGAGACACAAGGCAAGTGACAATCCGATAATAATTCCTTTCGTTTTCATACGTAATATGCGCTAGTATTTAATTTTTATTGTTTGAATTCAATCTTTGTCAATTCGGCATTCCAAAGTTTAGCATTTTTCAGTTTATTCTTTAGGAAAAAGACGATAAAATGGCTCAATTTCATAGTAATAG
>JALAGS010000080.1 GCA_022712315.1 Sphingobacterium sp.
GCTTAATATCAAAATAAGGATTGAAGCATACTATTGGGAAAGACCAAAGAATCCTCTAAAACGCCCATTTATGGCGTTCAGAAATTTTGTACGGTTTTTAGTGAAAAAATGTAAAAAAAATCTTAAAATCTGATATGCCATGGAACTTAAAAAAATAATCAATAATGTTAAGTTTAGATTTTTTCTCATAATGGCTCCATATCCATATGCATAACTAAATACTTTTTTTGTGTCCATTGTTGTCACATTGAGCTCAGGGTGCCATACTTGCGTGTCCGGAGAATAAACGACAACATTATCCTGATTAATAGCACGGATAGCATAATCTAACTCTTCCCCGCAAGAAATTTTAGATCCTACACCATAATTTTCATTAAACTTCAATGGAATTTTAGTAAAGCAGCTGATTGCCGAGTAATTCAAGCTAAAATTGAATAAATTTAGCCGTAGCTCCGATTCGGACCAATTCCGCATGATTCCTTTTCTTGTTTTCCTATCATAGACACTCCCATACATAACGTCCACGTGGGGATTCTTTTCAAAAAACGTAAGCGCACTTGTGATTGTATCTGGATAAAAAGTGCAATCGTCATCAGGAAAAGTTATTAAAGTGCTTCGTGCAAGTTCTATCCCTTTATTTTTAGCTTTAGAAAGCCCTTTTTCCGCAGTTTTGTAATGCACAATCTGCAATTTTTCTTCGAAAGCTGCAACAAGAGGAGAAAGGTCAATTTTATCATTCTGATCGACAATAATAACCTCAAAAATGGTTGTTTTGCAATCCTGTGCAACGAGGCTTTCTAATAATAATTCGACCTCCTTATATCTCCCATAAGTAGAGATAACTAAACTAATCTGTAACTTCATTATCCTTTATCCTCTTAAAATCAATTTTAAATGCTTCCACGACTAGCAAATAGCCTTTTAAAGTAATTATTGTCAATAAACTTGTATAAAATTGCATAAATACCATAACCCAATCAAAGAAATAGATGAGATTATAAAAAACTCCCAGCAATACGATGACTGCCAAAGGATATTTTCTAAAAGCAACAATCAGCCAATAAAATCCCAACATATATAATATTGTTAGCGGGATTGCAAAATACTGATACTTCATGTATAAGTAAATTGGAAGTGTCAAATTAATCGACATATAATTTTCTACAACAAATTCTTTTTCATAGCCCAAAAAAATATGTCGGTAATAATTATTAGGCATGACATCAAATTCGAAAATTTGTCCAGGCAAAATTGCATCTATACTCAATTTAAATTGATGCCACATGCTGAACTTGTCATAAAAGGTTTCAAGCTCCAGGTTATTATCGAGATAGTGAATAGGAAGCATTGAGGTTTCCAAAGTAGACATCCGGCCGAAAATCTGATCCAGCAAAAAATCTATACTTATGTCATATTCACTATCCCGCATGCGCGTTGCAAGAACGAAAATAATAGGTGTAACAAGAATTCCATACTTTAAGAAAACAAATAACTTCTTCTTATAATCTCTGAATATAACAAAGGAAAAACCTATGAAAAAGACGAAAAATATACTGATTATACCGCTTCGGCTACCAGATAATGTAACAGAAAGAACATAAAATACAACTGCTAATATAATGTTGGACTTTTTTTTCTGAGTGAAAAGCATTGCTAGCAGCAATGTAAAAGGATTAAAGAAAATGGAGAGGTAGTTAACAAACGTACCATTTAACTCACCTGTGACAGCAGCTGCAAATCCGCCAGTCGCATAAACTATCGCGAGTTTGAGCAAAACAGAAAAATAGAAGATGAATGTAACCGGCTTTCCTTCAATATTTGGAGCTATAATTTCATCACGTTGTGGTAAAAAATATAAAACGACTGCAGAGATAACCAAAGGCACAACAATTATATAAATGGCTTTTAATAACGCATCCAAATCTTCAAAATCCGAATATATTGGTCTAAATCCATTATATAAATAATACCCCCCAGGTAAAATAACGTGGAGTATCAAAAAATATGAAATAATGGCTATAATTGAATTTCTCACAGTTGAATAATTACCCAAATAATTTTTTAATCCACATATCCAGCGAATACCCTGTTGGTTTTGGCACAAACGGACTGCTCATAAAACCCAAGATTTCCTCAGAAAACTCTCCCGAAGTTACAAAAATTTGGTCTTGGTTGAATATGACATCCTGTTTGACATATGGATTGTTGGTAAGCAATTTCTTTCCACTTTCAATGGTCTCCACAGTTCTTTGGGACATGCCTGTCTGCGACGAACTACCCATATCGAATATCATTCTAGATTGCCAAAATAACTCCAGATAATCAGCTCGGCTGAGCGCAGAAAATCTGATTATACTCCTATCATAACGCTTTCCCCTAAGTAAGTCTTTTACATAAGTTGTAAAAGGCATGATAAGAACGGCTTTAAGTTTAAGATTATACTGATCTGAAAATGCTTTCAATTTGGTCATAATCTGATACCGTTCCGGCAAATATGATACTAGAAAAAGGATATCATATTGATATTCACAGTCAGCCTTTAAATGAATATCCTCTAAATAGAAATTTGGAAGATATACCAGTCTTGGATATTTCACCAGATCTTCATAATCGAAAGAGAATACGCGATCAAATTTATCCAACAAATGAGAAAAGGGATTATTCTTCTCAGAGTCCCATTGATGCATAATCTTAATTGCTGTCGGATATCGCTCTGTAAAAAGATCCACAAATTCCGTCGATATTTTAAAGCCTTTAATCACAAACAAATAATCAAATTCGATAGGGGCAAATCTTTTCAATATAGCCCTATAATGTTTTGCCTGTAGCTGTTCGAGTTTATGGGGAAAGAAATTATTTACAAAACTGAATGTAAACGTATAGCCGCGTTCGGGGGCAAAGTAAACTTTAGCACCACGGCGTTCTAATTCAGCTTTTATAATTTCATGGTAATTATAAAAAATGGGCGCTATAAAAAGAATATTTTTATTTTTTAAGTCTATCTGCATAGCATTTATAAATTAAGTCCGCACTTGCTTCATAATCTGTTTTGCCAGATTTCGTAAAGGCTTTGATATCGTGTATTGCAGAATAAAAGCAATTAGAATGAGCCCGCCAATAAGCGTTGCAACGACCAATAAATTTGTTTTAGACTTCTCCATCGTCTGCATAAAGGGCAACAATAGTAGCGTTGCTCCTAGAATGAAACCGCAGGGAATCAGCAATGGTTTGAAAATTAGCTTGAATGAAGATACAAATGAGATCTTCAGATAGTTAAGCATGAAATAATAATAGGTCGCTCCGGCGATAAGAAAAGCGACTAATTTAAATAGAGCAAATGACCTAACTCCCAAGTAATGTATCGATCCACCAATTCCAACCCAAAAAATAAACGGCAATAATGCATTGATCAGGTACATTTTCTTTATCTGCTCTCTAGCCATCAGCAAAATACCGGTGGGATAAGAAATAAAAGCCAAGAGATTACACAAAACTAGATATTGGGCGATAAGGATAGATTCTTTATACATTGTTCCGACCCAAGACATAACCAAAGGACCAATCATCATACATACAGCCAAAAGTGGCAGTATAACGACCGGAGCAAATAGCGATGTTACCTGAAGATAGAACGAACGTAGGCCTTCTTCATTATTTTCACCAATAAAGTGATTAAATCTTGCATTAAAAGGTGAAAAAAGAATACCAAATATACTCCTGCTAAAGCTAAGCAAAGTTAATCCAATGGCATAAATAGCAACTTTCTCTGCACCAAAAATTTTACCTATGGCCACCGAATCAAGTTCATAATACAATATCCAAGAAACCGTCATAAAAAGACTGGTGAAGGCTAAGCTCTTCGTTTTTGCGAAGACCTCCTGATTAAATCGAAATGATCTTAATAAAGCAATAAAATCATAACTAAATTGTTTTTTTACAATATACGTTGTAATCAATAGCGTTAGCAAGCTGATAATTTGTGTAAATAGAAAATAGCCTACGATATCGTAATGGTTTGCTCTAAAAAACCAAAATACAGCACTAATTTTTATGATGCTCGCAAGTGTATTCGTACGTTGAACAATATAATCTGCAAGACGGATACCACAGATCATCTGGAGCATACGCTGAAGCAGGGTCAATGGTGTCGAAAGTGCCAATATCAGCAATAGCGACGAGGCTGTTTTATAACTCTTGCTATTATCAAGTCCACTGATCAGTAATTCGGGTTTTAGACTCAATAATGCAAAACCGATTATAAATAAAAATAAAAAAAGAAATAAGATAAAACTTGAAAAACCAATAACTTTAATTTCATCAGTCCTATTGTCTTGAGAAAAATATTCAGCTGCATATTTCTGTCCTGCATTAATAAATCCCAGATCTGCATATGCCAAAAAGATGGAGGTGGAGATACAAATAGTATAGACACCATAAAGCTGCGGGTTTGACGACAGAAAAGGGATGACCACAAACATCGAAAGAAAATTTAAAACCATGGATATCCCCTGCCAAAGGTATATCTTCATGTAATTTATGGTATAATTATCCGCCATGATACTCTTTTAACGTATTCAGAAAAATCTCACTGGTTCTTGTCCGCTCACTTTCAACAGACGTCAGGTAATCATAAAGATATGCATCGTATACTTGTTCGTTAACTCTATTGACCTTAATCTCAGAAGATGAATGATGGTCTATATTGACTAAGACACTTTTCAATTTAACCGAAAAATGTGCAATGAAGTAATCATATTGGGGCATTACTTTTTTTATCGCGTCAGTGGTCAAAGTAAGCACTGGTTTTTTATTTAATACAGCATAGCTTTGGGAAGTCGAAATATGTGCCAAAACAAATTCACAATCACGTGTTAATTGGCTCGTCTTTCCAAAAACAACCTTTCGTCCATTAAATGGATTCTTCGTTTTGTACATCTCCGCCTTTGGATGTGCAGCAATCACAATAGGGAGCTGATACTTTTCTTCGATCACATTGAAAAATCTATTTATTGTAGCGTAATATTCATTCGCATCCACGCTTTTTATTCCCAAAAGTTTAAAATCAGGATGAAGAGGAAGGTATTCATCTAAGAATACACAAAACTTTCCGTCGATCATCGGTTTTTCTGAAAGGTTTTCCAGGGCAGTATCGTAGTCATGCGAGTTAATTGCTATGATCTTTGACTTTTGCTTTTCTATATCAGCTGCTATCCCAACGGTGAGATAGCCAAAATTACCCGCAGAAAATACAATATCATAGGGTTTGATATAGCCTATCCGTTTTAACACTCCAGCGTATTTATTCCTTACAAATCTTGCCAATGTTCCTGGATTCACGCTCTTTAAAATCTTTTCTACCCAGGTACTTTTGCGATTCGAAACTGGCAACGCCCCACGCGCAAAAAAAGAAATCGTACAGCCATACTTTGTCAGCAGTCGGAATAGGTCAACAACACGATATTCATAAGTAATATGCAGTACAAAAAAACATTCCTTTATCTGACAAGCGGCTAACTTAACCTCCAGCTCGTCTTTATCTCTAATTTTTATAATTCTTGGATCAACCAAAAGATCATGTAGAACATTTGGAAAATAGATCATACTAAGGTCCCAATACTCCACTTGAAAGCCATTGGCATTGAGTATCGAAAAATAAAAATCGTTCACGACCTTATCTGTCAATGGCTGATATCCAATTACAATTACTTTTTTAATCATTACCTATCCTAAATCAACATATTACTACTTCGGTCCCTTTCCCATTAGATCGCAGTCCATCCGCCATCGACCATTAGGTTGTGCCCCGTGATAAAAGAAGCGTCGTCAGATAATAAAAAGCTAATTGCCGGAGCGATTTCTTCAGGCCGTCCCATCCTGCCTAATGGTGATTTTTCGCTATATCTTCTGATGAAAGACGGATGTTGATTTTTTTCGTCTATAATACCGCCAGGTGAGACACAGTTCACACGTACATTGTATTTTCCATAGTACGATGCCAGGTATTTAGAGAAGTTGATCACGCCACCTTTTATTGCAGCATAAGCAGCAGGCGAAGTTCCTCCATATTCCTCGTAAAGGGAAAAATCATTGCCGACAACACCATAAATAGACGCAATATTTACAATTGCACCCGATTGTTGGCCTTTCATAATCTCTAATACCTGTTGACAGATGTAAAAAACAGCATTGAGTTGCATATCAACATTTTCCTGCCAAGACTCAAAAGGAATATCCTCAAATCTAGTTCCCCAATCAGCTGTCCTCGGATAGGCCAAATTAACTAATCCGTCAATTTTACCATATTTATCAAGCACATACGCCACCAATCGATCAATGTCCTGTTTTTGGGCAACATTACTCTGAAAAAAGTCAACGTTGCCTTCCGCATTCTCTCGCTGAACAATATCTGCTCCTATGATAAGGGCGCCCTTTTTTGCTAAATCTGCTGCTGTCAACGAACCAATTAAACCTGAAGCACCGGTCAAAATAATTACTTTACCACTTAATGAATTCATAATTACCTATTTTTACTTAAAACTGTTTTTGTCTCAATTATGAGTCCGGTTAATTATATTTTCTAAAAACAGGTTTAATAACTTTTGATTTTAAAAAGTCCCCAATATTACCTTCCAATGCTTTCTTAACTACTTCCAAAGAAGCTTGTACGGCATCTAAAGTCAGCGCTAGCTCTCTATCTTGATGAGCATATGACAGTGCCAAATACGGCATCATGACGCCATTTTTGATCATTTCCTGGGCGAACAATGTCCTTAGCGGTAAAGAAACATGATGAGCAGCATCCTTGACGACATAATTTGGTGAACAGGCAAATCCTTCAACATAGAAATTATTTGTGAGACCTAGACTGTTAGAAATATTATTCATTCCATCCGTCAATCTTTTTCCAAAATCCCAAAAATGCTGCACAACATTGTCGCGCTGAAGAACCTCAACTGTTTTAATAAATGCACCCAACGCGCTCATTTCTGCTCCATGCGTCGTTGAAGTTAAGAAAACCCGTTCGGCCCCCTCTTCCAAGATACCGCCTATTTTCATTATTTCTCTCTTACCACCCAATGCCGCTACGGCAAAACCATTCGCCATTGCTTTACCAAAAGTACAGAGGTCCGGCTCTATATCGAAATAAGATTGCGCGCCTCTCAGGTCCCAGCGAAATCCGGTAATCATCTCATCAAGAATAAATACTGCTCCGTTACGATGACATAGATCTTTCACCTGATGTAAAAAATCATTAACCGGTCCTACGGTTGTTGTAGGCTCCATAATCACACCTGCAATTTGACCCGGATATTGATCGAACAACAGCTGCAACGATTGGATATCATTATAATGGAACTTGCATGTAAATTGACCGAATTCGCTTGGAATTCCACGCTCTAGAACGGTTGAACCAATAAACCAATCGTCATAAGAAAAGAATGGTTGTTCAAATGGCACAGCAACATATTTTCGACCTGTATAAGCACGAGCAAGCTTTACCGCAGCGCTAGTGACAGCAGAGCCATGTTTGGCAAACTTAACCATCTCGACGGAAGGCAATAAATCCACCATTAATTCAGCCGCAGCTAGCTCCGTCATAGAAGCCCGCGTCAGATTATTCCCCTTTAGTATTTCAGCATAACATGCGTCAGCAATTTCTTTATTTCCATATCCGATATTAACGGAACGTAATCCCATTCCAAAATCTAAGAATTTACGTCCCTGATCATCGAAAACATAACAACCCTCCCCTCTTTCTAATATTGATGGTGCATTTTCTGGGAACTGATCGTCTCCACGCGAATACGTATGCGCTCCCCCAGGAATTAGTTCGTGTAATCTCTCTTTATAACTATTCATAACGTTTCTTTCTTTCAATAATAAACTCTGCAAATTCCCAATCCAAGGGTTCATCTATCTCCAGACCTGAGATTTCATCTACTTCATATGCGATTGTCTTATTCGCATAAAACGTATGTTCCGTCAGAAATTTCTCCCACCGGCATATATAAAACCCTCCAGAGGGCGTTATCTCTTTAGCAAAATTCTGTCGCCCTAGCCTCTGGAGTTCATTGATATTAGAACAAAACTCATCCAGATATTTGGCATCTTTCTGTACGAATATTGTCGCAGGTCGCTGTTCTTTAACGGCAACAACACCATGTGCCTCTACGTCATGCTCTAGTTCGTCAATGGCAGCGTCTATATCAGCTGCATTTATAAATGGCGAAGTAGGCTCCAATAAGCCAACGAGATCATATTCTAAACTCTTTTCTTTAGCAAACTGCATAGCGTGTAGTACCACATCAGTAGAACTAGCATGATCTGTAGAGAGTTCATCCGGTCTTAAGAAAGGTGCCTCTAACCCGTATTCCTTAGCTATCCCCTTGTATATCTCTGAATCTGTACTCAGCCAGATATCGTGTGTAAAAGCACTGTTTTTAGCTGCTAAAAATCTATGGATCATTAAAGGATATCCACCAAGATCTTTTATATTCTTATCTAAAATAGATTTAGAGCCAGATCTTGCAGGAATAATCCACAAAATTTTTTTTCTCATTTTCAAAATTTAATATGTTTAATATCCTCCTGAGCCTTCTTAAAATCCTCATGCTTCCCAATATCCAACCAGTAACCATTGATCGGATAAGTCACCAATTTAAGGTCCATTTCAATAATACGATCCATAAGATCCGTGATATCGAAAAATTTATCTCGCGGAATCATAGAAAGTAAATTCTTCTTTAAAATATAAATGCCTGCATTGGAATAATAAGTATATCTAGGTTTTTCCTTCAGTGATTTGACTGCATTATTTTCATTTACTTCCAACACGGCATAAGGCACATCTACATGATAGGACGTTGTGGCTACGATCATGTCCGCTTTAGCTTCTTGGTATGTTTTGAAAAAATCATTAAAATCAATATTTGTTAATAGATCAGAGTTCATGACAATTATATCCTCATGGTCAAAATCTTCAACAAGTAGGACCGAACCTATCGTTCCCAGAGGCTTGGTCTCTCGTACATAGTTGATTCGAATATCTTTTTGGCTGCCATCACCAAAATATTGCTCGAGTTGATCTCCTAAATAATTTATACTAATATTAATGGTATGGACACCAACTTCTTTTAGCCTATCAATATTATATTCAATAATTGGCTTTTCGCCGACGAGAAGCAACGGTTTAGGCGTCTTCTCAGTCAGTGGACGTAGGCGTTTTCCTTCACCACCGGCCATTAATACCGCATCAGCAGGAATGAGGGTCTTACGCTGACTAAAATCAAGTATATCTATAATCTGTCTTTCACCATTAATAATTGGTATGATCTTTAAATGATCTTTTCGAAACTGGTCCAGTTTATTGAGATCGTATTCTCGCTCGCCGATAAAAACCGGGTTGGGCTGTACAAAATCCAACAAATTATTTTCAAAGTCCAGACCTCTTATAAACCCACGCCGCAGGTCTCCATCAGTTAAAGATCCAAGCAATAAGTTTTTTTCATCCACAACAAATAAAATCGATGATGGTGAAATAAGATCCAACTTAATCAAGGCATCTCTGATGGACAAATCTTGGTGAATGGTATGTTTCTCTACAATACTCATATTAAATTGTAAAATTTTTTAACGGCTTTAAGATCAAGATGTGATTCTATAACATTCAGAATCTGTTGAGCAGCACCCCCATTTTCATAAGGAGAGACTATATTATCTAAATTCTCTTGGAAACTGTAAGTCTTGATGACTTCAAAAGCATTCAATATTTCTTTTTCTTCACAAGATACATTTATTACACTTGCAGCCTGTAAACGTCCGCGTTGTCTATCGCCAATATTGATTGTAGGTGCTTTTAAAGAAGGTGCTTCCAAAATACCACTAGAGCTATTTCCTACTATAGCAGAGCAAACCTTGACCAATGATAGAAATCGCAGTGTGCCTAATGACGCATACGCTGCCGCTTTACCTGGATTATCGGCAACATATTTATCGATCATTTGATTTATCACTCTTCCATCCGTATCCGCATTGGCTTTTGTAAAAACAAAAAAGCTGTCCTCCTGCTGATTTATTGCGTCTAATAAAATCTGAAATTGTTCCGCAGAACTTACTTGTCCAAGTGTTTCTGGATGAAATGTGATTTGATAGTTATATTTTTTAAACCTGATGTTTAGCTCGGTCTCTAACTCTTCCCGTGTTAATAGTTTCAAATTCTTTATATTATCCAAGCCTATTGCCCCTACGTTAAATACGGTATCGGGATTTTCCCCCATCTGGATCACACGATTTCTATATTCTTTTGTTGAAGTGAAATGTAAATGGCTCAACTTCGTTAAGGCATGCCTAATAGCGTCATCATATGCGCCTTCTGTAATTTCTCCTCCATGAATATGAACAATAGGAATTTTAAACATGGTAGCCGCAGAGGCAATAGCTAACATTTCATAACGATCACCCAAAATAACCAACATATCAGGTTTGAGCCTCGGCATGATATCTGCCATTCCGTTCAAAGCTAAGCCCATTGTTTTCACAATACCTGTAGAGGTGTCTGAAGACAGTAAAATCTCCAGTTTCTCATCAATCAAAAAACCATCGGCCTCAATTTGCCTATAAGTAAGCCCAAACTCAGCCGATAAGTGTGTACCGGTCGCAATAATCTGCAACAGAATCCTATCGGAATGTTTAATTAAATCCATCAAAGGTCTTAGAAGACCGTACTCAGCTCGCGTAGCAGTAACGACACAAATTTTTTTCATCTAAACTTCGATTAAATCATCTTCATCAAAATTTCGAATTGCTATTTTACCTATAATTTCATCCCAACACATAGGTGAAATTCCAGTTCCGGGCCTTTTCACTGTTAAGTTATCCTCCGATAACAATTCACCTCTTTTAATACCTCTAGCGGCAACAATACTTTTGCGTGCTGCTGCGATATTTTTTAATTCAGACTGGGAAGGTGCCTTTAGACCATTCCCTTTCATCGCATACTCAATATTTCGTATGGCAGCAACCATATTTATTAACTCTATTGGCTCCAATGATGCCGCGTGATCGGGTCCTTGCATCGTTTTATCCAGTGTAAAATGTTTTTCGATAACTGAGGCACCTAAGGCGACTGCTGCAATAGGAACTTCTATTCCTAAAGTATGATCCGAATAGCCAACTTCTGTTTGAAATTCTTCCTTGATAGCTAGCATGGCCCTTAGGTTAACGTCTTCCATGGGAGTCGGATATTCAGTATTGCAATGCAAAATAGTTATGTCTGTAACACCTTCTGCTCTGAAAACCTCGACTGCCGAGGAAATATCATTCATGGTTGACATCCCTGTTGATAATATCACTTTTGAAAACAACTTTGCTGCTTTTCTTAAATAAGGTAGATTCGTTATTTCTCCAGAAGGTATTTTAACTAACTCTAAGCCTATGTCTTTTAAATATTGTAATGAATCCAAATCAAATGCGGTAGAGAAAAATTGTATTCCCTTACTTTTACAATAATTGATTAGCGTTTCATGATCTTGAAGAGAAAGTTCTAATTTTTTCAGCATTACATATTGCGAATCCTCTTCACTGCCCATATTTTGAATCTGATATTCGGCTTTTTTTGCATTTTTAGATACCAATTTCTCTGCTTTGAAAGTCTGAAATTTAATATAATCTACTCCAGCCTCCACAGCAATATCAATAAGCTTAATCGCTTTATTGATATCGCCATTATGATTTACTCCAGCTTCCGCAATTATTAACGTTCTTTTCATTATTTAATTTTTCTTGCTGGATTACCGACCCAGACTTCATTATTTGGAATATTTTGAAGTACTACACTACCGGCACCAACCACAGTATTTTCTCCAATCTCTACCCCTTGTTTTACTACTGCATTTGCTCCAATAAACGAACATTCTCCGACCGTAACATTACCAGCTAATATGGCGCCTGGTCCAATATGCACATGATCGAAAACACGACATTCATGTTCTACGACACAGGCTGTATTCAAAATACAATTATTTCCTATACGCGCAAATGCATTAATAATGCTGTTCACGGCAAAAAAATTACCTATACCGATTTCAGCCTTAGCACTAATCCGTGCATTGGGGTGAGCAACTGTAATAAATTGTTTCCCCTGTGATATAACCAACCTGAAAAGTTTCTTTCGTATCTGGTTATCTCCCACACTTAAAATAAAACTACCTACTGCCCCCCAATCAAAATGTTCTTTACTTTCATCTCCCAAATATTTCAAATTAAAAGGATTGAAAGATTTTTCATCCTTTTCACAGTAACTGGATACGATGATTCCCGCTTCATTAGCTGCATCTAATACGACTAGCGAATGACCAGAATAACCAATTATTGATATATCATTATTATCGTACACTACTTGGAATATTTACAATACGTTGTTCTAAAAATTCAGCGTTGACTTGTGCATCACGATAGCAATGCTGGTACATAGGCAAGCGATAGGTCAGCGCCCATATTGGACGTGTCATGATGCCTTTTTCGTTTGATTCACTCAAAAAGCGATCCCGTTGTAATTTATCTTCTAGTTCCACACACATCAACCAATAATTTGCCTTAGTTTCAGTTGTTTCAGTCCTGAAATTAACTCCAATAGATCTGAAAAAGTCGGCATATTCTCCCGCTAATTTTCGTTTATCAGCTAAAAAGGATTCTAGCATTTCCATTTGCGCACAAGCAAGGGCTGCATTTAAATTCGGCATCCTATAATTGTAACCTATTTCATCATGAAAAAACTCGTAGGGATGAGGTCTTTTAGCTGTCGTGGTAAGATATTTAGCCTTCGTACCCAATGCAAGATCATTTGAAACTAGCGCACCGCCACCGCCACATGTAATTGTCTTGTTCCCATTAAAAGAAAAACAACCGACCTTACCAACCGTTCCAGTATGCTGCCCCTTATAATAACTTCCCAAAGACTCAGCCGCATCTTCAACCACTGGAATCTTCCACAAGGTACAGATGCCAATCAGCTCATCCAGATGGACAGGAAAACCAAAAGTATGCATAGGTACACATGCTGAAATCTTATTTCCGGTAATTTTATTATAACAAGCATTTTCTCTTATCTCGCCATAATTTTCCAAGAAATTTCTAACAGCTTCTGGCGACAGGCCCATTGTATCGAGATCAACATCCAAAAATACGGGAATGGCATTGTTATAGGAGATCGCGTTGGCTGTTGCAATAAAGGAAAGCGCTTGCGTAATAACTTCGTCGCCTTTGGAAACACCTACCAACCGTAAAGCGACCTGTAAAGATGCGGTTCCATTTACAACGGCAACAGCTTTTGTCGCTCCTGTAAATTGTTCCATATTACCTTCAAATTGATCCACATACGCTCCTACAGAAGATACAAATGTTGAATCTATTGTATTTATTAAATATTCTTTTTCATTCCCACGAAACCGGGGTTCATGTAAAGGAATAAACTTATCGGTTCGATATTGTTCCTGTACAAAAGAAACAAATTGATTTATATTTTCCATCTCTACATTTTAGCATCTAAGTACCGCCCCGTTTCCTTATGGCCAAAATCTGGAAGCATATAGAAAAATAAGTCAACAATCTCTTGTTTTGTCCACTTACGATTACCTTTCATCCCTGAAATAGCCTCTTCAAAATCATTCAGCTTGGCGGCCTCGACATTTAATTCGTTTTTTATGATCCCCAGATTCTCGAAGCGTTCCATATCCAAAGTTTCCTTATCTGTAAAAAATTCCTCGAAATCCTTTTCACCTGTTGTATCGCTAACAGTAAAAAGACACGGCCATTTGCCTTGCTGGGGCAACGTATCCATTAAGTTCCTTGCCTCATCCTCGTTACAACAATAATGAGGTTCATAGCCTTTTTCCTGCAAATACTGAATAGCAATATCAGCAAAAGTGACTAAGTGCAGGCCCTCATTTAATTTTGGAAAAAAAATATCTCTATTTTCACCAAATATACAGGACATCAGACAAAGCTCTCCAGATTCCTTTGGAATAACAAAATATCTTTTGATATCATTCGGCGCGACAATTGGTTGCCTTTTTTCAATTCTTTTATTAAAACCATGTAACAGCGATCCATCTGAGAAAGCGACATTCGCAAATCTTGCTGTCGATATCACAATATCCTCACTTCTTCGCATCAAAAACATTTCCATTATCCGCTTCGAGGCTCCCATCATATTTACAGGATTAGCAGCTTTATCTGTTGATACACAAAAATATTTTTTAACACCTTTTCTCGCCGCCTGAGCTAGTGTTTTATCTGTATTAAATATATTTACATCGATCATCCGCATTAATGTGTAGGGGTCTTTCTCACTACGAACGTGCTTAAGCGCAGAAAGATTTAACACATAATCATATGCTCCATCAGCTTCCCAAAAAGCATCATATTCTATAGATCCTATATCAAGTGCAAATGTTTGAAAATCCCCATCTATATAGCCGAAGGAGCTTCTGATATCACGGACCAACTCAACCATGTTGTTTTCGCTGATATCAACTACATGGAGCTTTATTGGGTTTCGCTTAAAAATCTCCTTTACAGTAGCTTGACCTATAGATCCAGCACCACCAATCACTAGGAATCGAGACTGAGAAACAATCTCAGTTAGTCTCGCTTCATAAGTATTAATATCCTGTTCAAATAGTTCTTGACTTCTTCCTATAAGTTTTAATATATTCATCTCTATTTTTAATTCGCAATTACACTTGCATACAATCTCCTTATTGTAAACCAAATTATGGCGAGCAACCCGAATAAAAATGCTCCAATTACAGGCGCTTTAATAAGACCGACCTTTTTCTTCTCCAACGGATAGACTGGGGTATCCACAGTCTGTATTAAAGGGGCCTCTTTCATTAACGCCATTTTTGACATTTCAAGATTTTGCACCAATTGTCCTAAAATAGCTTTATTGGTCTCCGCAGAAAACTGTGACCTCTGGGAAGGAACGATACGCTGAACCTGTCGTGTGGGATTTAAATTCGGAGTGGCATCTATTACAGCTGCAGCTGTACTGATGCTTCCGTACATGACAGCCCTTACTGAATCTGTTTTATGCTGCAATATTTCAATGTTATTTAATGATTTTTTTGTCTTAGTTGTCAGATAAAATGCATTTACTTCATTTACAAGGGCCTCATTAAATTCCTTTGCAAAGACTTCATCTTCGGATTTAACATCAACTTTTATTATCGATAATTTTGAGCTCGGCTTGGCTACGGATAAGCTTCCTTTATTGATGTCCTTAATTATTTTCTGTAAAATACTATCTCTATCTCTCTGTAAACCAATCTGATTGTTTTTCCGAAAGTCAATTTCCATCAAGACCGGCTTTTTAGATTTCCAATCCTTTTTCATCTCACTCACATCCAAATAACGATCAATCAACAATTTGGAACTATCGCTCTTTAAAGGCGTGAGCAATGCTGCTTCCAGCATCTTGCGAGATTTATACAGCTCAAGAAGGTTATCACCTTGAAATATCCCGCCACTACCTCCGCCCAAATCGATGCCCACCATAGCTGCAACTCCAGCGTATTGCCCCAGCCCGCCGGCAGCTTTTTCACCGGATTCTAAAACAAATGTAGTTGTTGCGGTAAATACGGGCTTGGTAAATTTAGCATATAGAACACCAACTCCTGCTCCAACAAGACCAGCAATCAATAATATATACCACTTCGAAATAAAATACTTTACCCAGTCTTGGAGAGCTAATATAACTTCTTTGACTCCAAGTGTTTTCTCATTTTTATTTGCCTCTGTTGCCATTATCGTTAACTTATTTAAACAAACTAATAATAATAGCCAACGTAGAAGCAATACCAGTTCCTATACCGATCCATGCTTGCGAACTCAATTTCTCTCTTGGTGCACGCTTAGGAACCACAATTTCAGCCCCTGGCTTCACATCGGGATAGCCTCCATCCTTGCCCTTCACTGCTCCGTTCGCATATTGAACAAAGACACGCTTTTTCAAGGCATTATCGGTAAATCCACCAGCTTGGTTAATATAATATTTCAGGTTCTTACCCTTTACATAAACCACATTATTAGGATTCAATACTTCCCCGACGACCTTTACTGTTTCCAATTCTTTCGGCACATTGATAATATCGCCATCTAAAACCAGAAGGTCTCCCTTTTCATAAGGCTTTTCTAAAATTTTATTCAATTCAATACCCACAAGATCACTCGGCTCGATATCTGATGCGGACACGCCCTGTTGCGATACTTTCGCCAAAGCTGCACTTTTAGCTTTAGAACCATCATTATTTTTGTCAGCATCTTTATCAGTATCTTTATCTAGGCTGGAATCTTTCGGATTACCATATTCATCGTACCTGTCCTTTTCCAATTCTTTCTTCAACCGCTCCTTTTCTTTCTTCTCTTCTGCATTCAATTTAGACATCCCCGTACGTTTTAGGGAAGCACCTTCCGTATAGGCATAGGGAGTTAAACCGCCAGCACGTTTAATAATATCCGAAATACGCTCATCTTCACGCGCAATGGTATAAAAACCAGGATAAAGCACCTCTCCTTCGATTTTAACCTGACGTTGGGTCCGGAAACCGGCATCACCCAAAATAGAGATGACATCGTAAGGCTGCAGTGTCATGTTCGGATCCGCGAGTACGCCATCTTTAATATCTACCAAAATAGTTTTCGAAGATCGATGATCAGTCACATCGAGGTGTTGAATACGGCGAGCAATTTCTACCCGTGCATTTTTAGCCGCCTCGGTAAGCCCGCCTGCTTTTTGAATAAGGTCTCCCAACGTAGCATTGCTCGCAAAGGGAAAATCTCCAGGAAAGCGCACTTCGCCTTGCACAGTGAATTTATATTCATCTCTTAAATCAAAAATAGACGAGATTTCAATCTTATCTTCTCTTTTTAAGGGAATATCTGCCGCAGTGCCAGCCAGTATGTCGCGTACATTGAAATTGATTAGCTCCGAAGTATTGTCGGCTTTCAGACGGTTGATGATACCGCGCTCCAAAAAGGCATCTTCACGTACACCATCAGCCATTTCAAGGACTTGTTTTAATGTCATCCGTGGCTCCAAGCCAAAAATACCCGGGCGGAATACAGCACCTAATACACTGATACGATTGGCAAAGCGCTCCAATATGGGCTCTACAATATATTGATCTCCACTTTTGGGGGTATAGTTTGCAAACTGGTCTGCATAGATATCCTGTACACTGCGTTCGCGGCCTGTCGTTTGAAGCACTTTAACTTTGGCACTGTAGGCGTTCTCGGTAAAATCCCCAGCGTAACGCAAGATATCCGATAGCGATTCTCCGGATACTGTCTCAAAAATTGCAGGACGCTTGACTTCACCTTCAAACTGCACTCTTGCCCCGTATACGGGTATATGGATAATATCTTGATCCTGAAGACGGATATTTCCCTGCTGTATGCCATTAGCCAAAAAATCATAGACATCGATGGTGCTTACCACACGATTGCCACGAATTACCTGAATATTACGATAGGTTCCGTTTTTATTAGGTCCGCCAGAGGCATATAATGCATTGAATACCGTCGCTAAAGAGGGTAAACTATAGGTTCCGGGTTTCGTCACGGCGCCCGTCAAGGTCACACGAATGGTGCGGATATTGCCAATATTAACGCTCACCTGTGTTCTTCCCGAACGTAGTGCAGGGTAAGTGCCACTCAAACGTTGCTCTATCTTGCTTTTCGCCGCCGCCACAGATAAACCTGCAACATTGATCTGTCCCACATATTCTACCTTGATGGTTCCATCTGGACTTACAGGAAGTTGATAGGAGGCTTCATTATCGCCCGTGATATCTAACAGAATCTCATCGTCTGGACCAATAATATAGGAACTCGGTGTCGCCATACGCAAGTTAGGCTCAAAAGTAATCGCGTTATTTCTAAAAAGATCTGAACCGAAGATTTTTAACTTGCCTTCTTCATTTTCGACAGAATCGCGTTTATTCGATTGTTTATTCTGCAACGAATCTGTGTTGGAATATCCGTCCACTTGACGTCCATTATTTCGGTTATTAGCTGTGTTATTTGTTCTTCCTTTTAACTGGTCAGGTTGTTGTTTCTTGCGTTTAATTGTAGCCAAACGTTCTTTGAGCTTCTGAACCTCCACTGCAGACACCCCCTGTGCACGGGCAAAACCATCCAGTTGGCTTTCATCATAGCCCATTAATGCGGCCTGCTTTACATATTGCTCAATCTGAGCATCACTAAGATTATCAACTTTTATATTCGCAGGGTTGGTCTGGGCATGTACTGTTCCCACAAATCCTGCTATACATAACCATAATATTATTCTTTTCATTCGATACGTCGGCATTTTGCCGCAAAATTAGTAAAACTATTTAATTAAATGGTTTATAAATTTACTTAACGAAGCCCATTTCCCCTCATTCTCCCTAACTAGCGGAAGAATTTATCAAAATTTTATAACGTAATTACAAGGGCATTCGCTACCTATTAATTTAAAAACAGTACACAATAACAAATATGTACGCCCCTATTTCACTGCACCTCAACTTATTTCGAATCTATTCGAAACGCTGCTGTATGATGACATTTTATTTTTAATATTCAATTAAAACTTTCAGAACAGGAATAGATTCATTCAAGTAGAATCATGAAAGTTTTATTAACTTCGTAAAGTTAAGCATAAATTAAATGAAAAGTCCAACCTTAAGCTTTTGGCTACCCATATGTGTAGTAGCTTTATTTTGTTGCTCCTGTAAAGACAAAACAAAAGGCAAGCAGAAAAGCGAAGTCGCGCAACAAAGTGCCAAACCAATAAGTACTGCAGACAGCACTTTATTCCATTTTTGGGATAAATTTGCGATGCAAGATACAGCGCAGGTAAAAAATCCGGAAAAAGGAGAACAACACCTTGCTGATTTTATTCAGCTCTTGGCACAGACTCCAGATTCGGCAACAAGGGATAAAGCGGTAGATCTCATGCTGGATAAAGCAAAAATTAACCATACCAGCTTTGATTATCTCATTCAACAATATGAACACTACCTGTATGATGGCAATTCGCCCCTGCTCCGGTGGAACAAGGAATTATTTTCCAACATGAATACCATTTTTGAAAAGATCATCGCTCAGGTTCCTGTCGGTTATTTAAAATGCTTACCCGATGCAGCCGCGGCAGCGCTTTGCCATGCGGCTCTATTTCCGAACGGATAAGGGCGATCAGATTCGTACTTTGTTCGGACTTGCTTCGCCCGTGGCCAGACAATGGCCCAATTGGTAACGAACCTTGTACAGTCTTTGAACAGGAATTTTCTGTTCAAAGACTGTACGGGATCTGTACAAGATCTGTTCGAGCCCGAAGATGGTACGAACACAAGGCGAATAAAACCATAATAAGATCCCCGAAAAGTCTCGCCGACAAATAAGGAATTACTTGCAGCTGCGTAATTAGCGCTTCTTGATCATACCACGATCTGGTCGTATATTGACCTCGCCTTGGTTAAGCGTACGATACCCCTTTCGGCTGACGGCATTGATAGAAGCTTTGGTTGTAATACCCGGTGCTGCCTCATTCAATGCTGTGGCCAACATCGTCTCTTTCTTATCACCTACGTCGACAAATACATAATCGGTTATATTGCTTTTATCGGGGACAAAACCATCCCAATAGTCCGAAAAATCCGCCGAATTTTTCAATAGAAAGGACACTGGCCAGAAAGAAACTTTATTTTGCACAACCTGCTCAAAGAAACCTACTGGCTTGCCGTATGTACGTGTACCAGAGGCAATAATCTGTACTTGCAGATAGGGTTTAAGCACATTGATCAGCATTTCAGCAGCCGATGCCGTGCGGTCGCTCACCAAGAAATAGACTTGATTCAGGTTCAAATTGCTCTTGCCCTCAAATTTTGTATCCTGAAACATCTTATTGATACTCGGTGTAGCCTTGATGTAATCATTCACCTCGTATTTAAGCATCAGCTTTCCTTTCGTAATTGCTCCTCCGATCTTATCAGCAACATAGGCGGAAGCATCCACATAGCCTCCTCCATTGTAGCGCAGATCAACAATTAAACTTTTAATCTGCTGACTCTGGAACTTATCAAAAGCCGCATCTACTTTCTGTTGATTGACATTATTATTCTCAATTTCTTCAAAAGAAGATAAGGCGAGGTATCCTACACTAGTTCCGTTATACGTATAGACAGAGTCTTTATAGATAGGATCAATGGTATAGCCATTCGCATAAGTAAGGTCTTTGGTCGTTGTTGTTCCGTCTTGATGTTTCACTTGCAGTTTAAGCGTACCTGCATCCAGTGCCGCATTCAGTTTGTTCATCATCTTGTCCCGCGCACTAGCATCATTAATGGTACAGCCTGTCGTCGTACAGGTGACGGCGATCGAATAATCGGAATCACCGTTGACTGCCGTAATAAAATCAGACCGTTTGAAACCTGCCTTTTGGGCTGGGGATCCCCCCTCGACAAAATAGATAATGGGCTGTGCCGTTTTTTCGTCTTCTGTTCCGAGCTGCACATAGATCCCATAACCTTCGTTGGTATCCATCTTGAGCCTGCTAGATGCAGCGGTTCCTGTATTGTAGCCATCTAAACCAAGCATATACGAAAACCTGTCAAATACACCACTCGGATAGGCAGCATGTGCCGGTGTCATTTTCTTCAGTGCATCGAGCACCAAATCTGCCGAACCATATTTATCCGTAAATTGTGAAGGATCGCTCGTATAATCAGGAATAGATTTATCCCAAAGTGAATATAGTTTATAATACTTGTAGATATCATCCTTAATCAACTGGGCTTCGGTACGCTCGACTGGTTCGGGCTCGGGTTCAGGTTTAGGGGTATCCTTTTTACAGGAGAAGACTAAAAGTCCAGTCAGTGCTAGGATAGTCAAATGTCCTGTTTGTTTTAAAGGCGCTAAGTTCATAGTTGAAACATTTGTAAAACAAACATAAATAATTTAAGTTGATCCGCAATAAAAAAAACACGCTGACCATGGGGAGTGCCAGCGTGTTTACTACCTATTGAAAAACGTTAGGAGAACAAGCAAAGGCATAAGATAGTTTTAACAAAATCAAAAAATACCCGCCAAGCCTCCTTTTTCATAACATATTGATTTAATACTTATATTTTTCCTTCCATTTGTCCCGTAAACTTTGTCTTAGTTTTTCCTCCTGCGGATTTTGCCCGGGCTCATACAATTTGACACCACTAATTTCTTTGGGCAGAAATTCCTGAACGACAAAATTCCCCGGATAGGCATGTGCATATTTGTATTCGGCGCCATAATTTAAGTCCTTCATCAATTTGGTCGGCGCATTACGGATATGCAACGGTACAGACAGATCTCCGGTTTGTTTCACCAAGGCCTGCGCCTTATTGATCGCCTCGTAAGATGCATTGCTTTTGACCGAGGTAGCCAAATAGATCACTGTTTGCGAAAGAATAATACGTGATTCGGGCCATCCAATGACATTCACTGCCTGAAAACAATTGTTGGCCAACAGTAAGGCATTGGGATTGGCATTACCGATGTCTTCCGAAGCCAAAATCAATAGCCGCCGTGCAATAAAGGATGGATCCTCTCCGCCTTCGATCATCCGTGCAAGCCAATAGACTGCGGCATTCGGATCAGACCCACGGATGGATTTGATAAAAGCGGATATGATATCGTAATGCTGCTCGCCCGCCTTGTCATAAATAGCCATATTTTGCTGCACCTGTTTCAGGACAAAGGCATTCGTAATTGGCTCTTTGTGCAATACTGCCGCATTGACAACCAGCTCGAGTACATTTAACAATTTACGTGCGTCGCCACCAGACAGCCGCAACAAGGCCTCATATTCTTCGACAACAATTGCCTGCTTTTGTAAGTATTCATCCTCATGCAATGCTTTTTGGATCAATCCAATAAGATCTTCTTCCGAAAGATGTTCCAATACATAGACTTGGCAACGCGAGAGCAATGCGGAGATAACTTCAAACGAGGGGTTTTCTGTTGTTGCACCAATAAGTGTCACCAGCCCACGTTCAACAGCCCCTAAAAGTGAATCTTGCTGCGACTTGGAAAAACGGTGAATCTCATCAATAAATAAAATGGGTTGATCTTGATTAAAGTTCATCAGCCGTTCAGCCTTTTCGATGACTTCACGAATATCTTTCACACCTGCCTGAATCGCACTTAATGAAAAGAAAGGTCGATCGAGTTCTCGAGCGATTAATAAAGCTAAACTTGTTTTCCCAACCCCTGGAGGCCCCCATAGAATCATGGAAGGAATATTCTTTTGCTGGATGGCATGATAGAGTACTGCATCTGGCCCAACAATATGCTGTTGTCCCACATAATCGCTCAATTGCCGCGGTCTAAGTCGTTCTGCTAATGGAATTCGTGTTGCCATAACACAAAGTTAAACATTAAAACAGCACAACAGCTAAATATTTTAGCTTTATTCAGCAAAATTCCACCATTAAATTTTCACAAAGCGATAAGCCTCAAGCTTTCACCAGTTCAGTTTCAGCCCTCATTATTCGCGTATCGATATTACTTTAACATTTTTTCACACAATTTTTCGGCATATTTGCTCTATGATATATGTAAATTGCTTTTGGCAGAACATCATCGAGCGTACAATTTTATCGAAGTAAGCAGTAGATTGTTCGAATATGCCATTTAGCTAAATTTATGTAAACGTTAATTATAACGTAATCTTTTATGAGAATGACAAAATACTGGATCTCTATATTTACCATCCTGGCCTTGTCCATGAATATACCTAGTCAGGTAATGGCGCAAAGTGCAGACAAGGATTATACAGGCGCAATAAAAAAATACGATGCTTCATTTAAGGGGATTGGTCCCGAGGTCTATTTTTTACCGCCACCGAAAACCGCCAATGAAATATTGGTAGAGAATTATGCGGACAAGAAACCATTTAGCAAAGAAATTGCAAGGCGGCTCCTGCTCCAGCGACTACTATTGCAACTACGAAGCACCAATAACCTGGGACATTTTCAATATTTAATGAATCCCTTGCCAGCTACAGCAAATAGCTGGAACGATGCAATTGAAGGCCAGAAAAAAGCGCAAAATTGGATTGCGGGTTATGCCCTGTCGAATGAAGCGGCCTTATTTTCCATTAAAAATAACGATAGCAGCAATGCATCAAAATTTCTATATCAGGCACTTTCCCTGGCAAATCGTACCGACAATAGGGATGATATCGCTACCATAAATATGAACATCAGCAATTTTCAGCTATATAGCGGTGACTTTGTTCGCGCCGAGGAGAGCGCTCAAAATTATCATACCTATGCGATGACGAGCAAAAGCTATGCGGAGCAGGCCAATGCCTGGCTTTTAATTGCCATGGCCCGGGCGGGCCAGGGAAATTATAAAACTGCCGAAAATAATATTATCCGCAGCGCAATCCCGCTATTCAATAAGGCTAAAGCCTATGAAGGGAAAATCTTTGCCTGGGAAATGCTCGCTGAAATTTATTTTAAACAGAATAAATTTACCGAGGCCCAGTGGTTTCTGCTTCAAGCGCGCGACTTGGCCAATGCAAAAAAATTAAGTAGCGAGCTTGCTGAAATCGAATACTTGCTGGCCTCATCGAAACAGAAGGATGGTAATTACAAAGTGGCGATCAAAGAGTTTGTACAGGCGGCAGAATTGGCTTCAGATGAGAATAATAAACAATTGTCACTCGCTATACTGGACAAACTTGGTGAAGTATACCTTGTTTTAAAAGACTACCCTTCGGCAGATCAGACCTATAAAGCCTATACACAGTTGAAAAATGAACTGTACAATTGAAACAGTTAAAACAATCTGCCTCTTCCATTGGTCTGTTGAAAGAGCAGTTCACAAAGCGATTTTAAGCTTTTTGTAAATATTAAAGGATAAATCAAATAAATTTTTAGATTCTGCGATATTGTGCTACGAATTTCACTAAATTTAGCACGCTTATCAATAAGAGCTGAATATTTTTTAAAAAGAATGATTATTAAAACCGTCGAAAATATGTTTAGGAAACTCATATTTGCACTTTTTGTTGTATCCATTGTTTCTTGTGGTTCAAAACCACGCGTAGCGCTGCCTGAAGATGGAGGACTTAAACCAAGTACACAACATCAGATCATCGCGAAAGAAGTCTCTGGATTATTGGAAAATGCGAGCTACAAAAAGGTCAAAATGAATGATTCGATATCGGGCATCATATACGATAATCTAATCAAAAGTCTGGATCAGGGAAAAAATTACTTGCTTCAATCGGATATTGATGAATTTCAAGCGTACAGAAACAATCTTGCACAGGATATCAAAAATGGCGATCTTTCTGCGGCATTCCATATTTTCAATGTCTATTCGAAGAGATACCTGGACAGAATGCAATATGCGCTTTCAGAAATCGACAAGAAACAGGACTATACAAAGGATGAGTATTACCAACCTAACCGTGAAAAACTAGGCTGGTTCAAAACGGCAGATGAGGCCAACGACCAATGGCGCAAACGCGTAAAATACGATCTGCTCAACTTAGAAACCGCGAGTGGCAAGTCTACCGACAGTGCGAAGACCAAACAGGTGGAAACACTAAAGAAACGCTATGTCAATTTGATCTCACAGGCAAAGAAAACAAATGCAAACGATGCTTTTCAGGTAGTGATGCAAGCATTGACAGATGCTGTTGACCCGCATACATCTTATTTTAATCCATCCTTTGCACAGGCATTCAATGAAGGAATGGCCAATACCTTTGAAGGAATCGGGGCAAGACTTGTCGTCGATAACGAGGCCGTAAGCATCTTCGAAATTATCCCGGGCGGACCAATATTCAAAGACAAGAGCATTCATGTCAACGATAAGATCATTGCAGTTGCCCAAGGAAAAGATGGTGAATTTGAAGACATTATTGGCTGGAGACTCGATGCTGCTGTAGCAAAAATCAAAGGGCCAAAAGGAACAATTGTTCGCCTAAAAATTATACCTGCGGGTCAGCCAATGAACTCTCATCCTCGCATTGTCTCTTTAGTACGTGAGAAAATCGTCGTTGAAGAAGAGTCTGCGAAGAAAGAGATCATGAACGTGAAAGGTGCAGACGGAAAAATGTATAAGGTAGGTATCATCAACATTCCTAAATTCTACATGGATTTTGACGCTTACAGAAGACGCGATCCAAACTATAAGAGCACAACGCGAGACGTCAGGTTAATCCTAGACACCTTGAAGCAAGAAAAAGTTGATGCTGTGGTCATCGATCTACGCTTCAATGGCGGCGGATCATTACCTGAGGCAATTGATTTAACAGGTCTATTTATTGACAGAGGTCCAGTTGTACAAGTAAAGGATACAAAAAATAATATCGATGTCGAAGAAGATAAAAACGCGGGTGTATCTTGGGATGGTCCATTGGGCATCATGATCAACCGCTTCTCGGCTTCGGCTTCTGAAATCTTTGCCGGTGCTATTCAGGATTATGGAAGAGGTATTATCTTAGGCTCTCAAAGTTATGGTAAAGGGACAGTGCAATCGGCAATCGATATGTCACGTGTTATCAGTCCGACCAGCCGCCTGCTGTTAAAAGCCTCAGGAGAAAAAGATCCGGACACCCCAGAAGGTGCTCCTCAATATGGGCAGATCAATATCACGCTGGGCAAATTCTATCGTGTAAACGGTAGTAGTACACAACATAAGGGGGTTACACCTGACATCGTATTCCCGTCTCAATTCTCCGCAGAAAAATTCGGCGAGAGCTCAGAAAAATCAGCACTCCCTTGGGATCAAATCCAATCGAGCAACTTCAAAAAAGTAGCTGATCTAAGTGCTGTTGACAAAAAGTTAGAAGCAATGCATGAGGCACGCATTAAAAACTCATTGGAATATAAGTATCTGAAAGAGGATATTGAAGAAGCTCAAAAAGATGAGGATGTTAAAATTCCATTGGAGCTGAACAAGTTCAAGAAAGAGAAAGATGACAACCTCAAGAAAAACAGAGACCGCATCAACGCTTTATTGAAATTACAGGGCAAACCGGCTTGGGAAGAAGGAAAATCCCAACCTAAAATTGACCTGGATTTTGTGAAAGACGAAAGTGCCAAGGTGATGACTGACTATATCATCAACTTTGGAACTAAAAAACCGTTATAATTTCATGAGTAGCAGAAGTGATCATTAAGCTAAGAAAAGGCAACCGTCATGACGGTTGCCTTTTTCTATGATTCTCATCACAATGGAAGGGGTTTAACGTTAAATTCACGTTTTCTTTGTAACTTATCACTACATTAATTGTTTTAATCATATACTCCATTGCGCGAGATCTCCATTGTTCATGTAGATCATATTCATTTTGGACAACAGCGCAGCAGGTACTAGAAATTAAACATATAAAAAAGAACATCATGAAACGTATTCTCCTGTTAACCGACTTTTCAGACAATGCTCTTCTTGCAGCAAAACAAGTTGCTCTTTGTACAGAGGCCTGGAAGACTGAAAAAGTTATTGTCTACCATACTTACAATAGCGTTACCATTGTCAATAACGAGCCGATTGTTATTGTCAATGATGAGGTCAAAGAGACCAAAGAGAAGGAATTGACTCAGTGGTTTGACCAAATTAGATTGTTGTTTCCACCACAAGTGGAACTATCCCATCAGATGGAAGATATTGATTTACCCATGGGAGTCAGTGACATGTGCAAATCGCACAATATTGACCTTGTCGCACTGGGTATTACAGGACAAACAGGCTTTGCGAAGATCCTGGTAGGAAGTAATGCCATTACATTGATGGATATCTGCAATAAGCCGATGCTTATTGTTTCGCACAAGGTTAATCCTGCTGTTCCCAAAAATGTATTGGCGACAACCGATCTGAAAGAGGTGGACCGAAAATTGGATTTATTCAACCTGGATCAGGTTTTGGATACCTTCCATGCGCAATTGTATGTTTTGAACGTCGCTAAAAAAGAAGGTTCGGCTGCAGACCTGGCACAGGAACTAAAGCATCTGCACGAGCGCTTAGACAAATATCATCCTATTTACGACTATATCAGCCATGATGATATTACAGAAGGTATAGCCGAATATGCCAAAGAGAAACATATCGATCTCATCCTTTCCTTCCATAAAAAGCAAGGACTACTGGCGAGTCTATTTAAAGCCAGCATATCGAAAAAAATAGCCTGGAATGGTGCCGCGAACTTGCTTGTCATCCCCATGGAGAGGTCATAGGAGAAAAATAGCAATAGTTCTTCCACGGGGAAGCTTCTTATTTCTTGTCAACGGAATGTTTACCAGGTCCGATCAGGATAAGGCCTAAAAACACAAAACATAGTTCAATTGCATGGGATGCGTCGGAGATACCATCCCCTTTGGAAAGGTGCATTAATCCGGCAATGACCATCGTAAAGGCAAGTAACAATGCCGCTGGCCTGAAAAAAAGGCCCAGCGATAAAAATAGACCGCCAACAGTTTCGGTAGCAGCAGCCATAAATCCCCAAAAAGTAGGCATAAAATGAATACCGATATTTCCCATTGATTTACCTACACCAGCCCATAGTTCAGGGCCGCCCTGTAATTTGGGCAGACCGTGCATGATCATCATCACCCCCAGTCCAATACGTAAGATCAACAATCCTGTATCTCTATATTTACCCAATGAATTCCAAATTGCCATAAAAAACGGTTAAATTATTAAAACTTAAATTACCAATCTCCCTAAATTAATGAAATTATTTAATTTGAGCACCCCATAGGATCTGTTATATTCATAAAACTATTGGATTTATGATACTTAATGTGTAATTTAATGGCTATAGACCCGATTATAATGCGATGGAAAAGCACACAAATACCGTCGAAGGCTTGTACAATACTTAGCCGCGGATTATGGATAAACAAATAACGAATAAGGATGAAAAACCTACTCTTGCTAACAGACTTTTCGGACAACGCCTACGCTGCAGCTCGATATGCTGCACAATTAGCTCCACTCTGGGGTATTGAGAAGGTTGTCCTATACCATACCTATGAAGTAATTCCTACTGTGGGCACTGAACCTGTTGTCATCAGCAACTCAGAAATACTGGAAGAAAAGCAAAAAGATCTGAATACCTGGCAGCAGGAGCTGATGTTGCTTTTCCCCGAGGGCATCGCTTGGAAATCAGTACTCGAAGAATATGAGTTGAGCTACGGCGTAAACCGCACCTGTGCGGAAGAAGACATTGACCTTGTGATCGTCGGCACTGCAGGTAAAAGCGGCATCAAGAAACTGCTTCTTGGCAGCAATACCCTCAAGCTGATCGAAAATTGTCACACCCCCTTACTGGTGGTCCCTGCCCGGGCAGCGTTCAGAGTACCCAAAAAGATGTTGATCGCTACCAATCTCAAGGAAATAAAACTAAAATTAAACCGCCTTTTGGTTAATGCATCCGAAGTATTGCGCAAAAGTGAGGTCTATGTCGTCCATGTGACCAAGGAAGATCCTACAAATAAAGCGGTAGAAGCCGAGATAACCATTATGCAGGATCTACTGGCCCCCTATCATCCCTTGTATAGCTATATACTCAATGCAGACATTGCATCGGGGATCAACCAATACATCAAGGAAAATCATATCGACATGATGGTCACTTTTCACCGCGACAAGGGCTTATTAAGTCGGATATTCAATACGAGTATAGCACAAAAGATGGCCTGGAAGAGCCAGGCTGCCATGATGGTCATTCCGGTACACTCAGGTTAATCAAGATATATAATTGGGCAGAATTCTGTTCAGCGCCTCTTACAAATAAGTTAACTGAACAGAATTCTCTGTAGTTTTCAGCGCGACCTTTCGCCCCAATACAAGAGCATGATTGTCATCAATATGCCCTGCAGGGTAAGCAAATGCTACAGGGAAATCGTACTCTTTGACTTTATCCCAGACGATTTCCTCTACACTTTGCCCAAAAGTTGGATCGTTGTCTTTCATGGCAGAGAAGCCACCGACAATCAGACCATTTAATTTTTTGAGTTTTCCAGCACGTTTCAATGCCCAAAGCATTCTGTCTATGGAATAATAAGCTTCACCGACATCTTCAATAAATAATATTTTATTCTTGTAATTGACATCCGAATCGGATGCAAGCACAGACAGTAAGATCGCCAGATTTCCGCCCACCAGTTTTCCTTCTCCCTCGCCTGCACGATTGGGAAATAAGGTTTGCTCGTAGGCAAAGTCCATAGGATGACCGAACAATGCATTTTGTAAGGTTTCTAAAGATGCTTTGGTCCCGGTTTCGAAAGACTTGGGCATCTGTCCATGTATGGTCGCAACTTTAAAATTGCGCTGGATATGGCTATGCAAGACGGTAATATCGCTAAATCCAACCAGCCATTTGGGATGACGCTCAAAATTTGAAAAATCAATTTCATCAACAATACGAACACAACCGTAACCTCCGCGCGCGGCAAAAACCGCTTTAATCGACGGATCGTCCAGCGCCCATTGCAGGTCAGCCGCGCGTAAATCATCATCTCCGGCAAATTGATGGAACGATGTCTCGACTGTCTTCCCCACCACAACCTCCAAGCCCCAGCTTTCCAATGTTTTTATACCTATATCAATGGAGCCGCGGATAAAACTTGCAGGACAAACGATAGCGACTTTATCGCCTTTTTTCAGAAAATCAGGTATTTTGGACATATTTTTTATCGCTAATGATCAAACAAAACCTTCATGATTTCGCAGACACCAACAGCTATGAAAGCGAACTGAAGGTTGTTTCCGGACCTTTTCACTATAAAGTCCGATTATAAATTTTACTTGCTATATGATGCTTATATGTACAAATAAACGTAAATTTATCTAAGTTTTCTACCGCTATTTTGAATAATATTTCGACAGCAACAAGCAAGTAAATAGCAACGCATCTTGATCAGGCTGAAACAATCATAGGGAGCTGTCAGAACAAGAATTCAAGAATAAATTGTTAGATATGGCACGCATTTATATTGCATATAAACAGCAATTTATCTAAGTTTGCCAAAGAAAACAAGTACACACTTTAATATACTTTCAAGCATTGAGTATTCTAGATAAAAAACGTTATACCATCACATCGGCATTACCTTATGCCAATGGTCCTTTACATATCGGACACCTTGCCGGAGCTTATATCCCTGGAGATATCTTTGTTCGTTATCTGCGTCTAAATCAGAAAGATGTAGTCTATGTATGTGGTTCAGATGAGCATGGTGCGGCGATTACCATCCGTGCAAAAAAAGAGGGCATTACCCCACAGCAAATCATTGATAAATACAACAAACAAATCAAAGAAAGCTTTGAAGAGTTTGGCATTTCTTTCGATATCTATCACCGTACATCGGAACCTATCCATCATCAGTTATCCCAGGATTTCTTCTTGAACCTTTACAACAAAGGTGAATTTGTCGAGAAATTTTCCGAGCAATACTATGATGAGGAATACCACCAATTCCTGGCAGACCGCTACATTACGGGAACTTGTCCAAATTGTAAGTCTGAAGGCGCCTATGGTGACCAATGTGAAAAATGTGGTACATCGCTAAGCCCGACAGATCTGATTAATCCGATTTCCACCTTAAGCGGAAAGACACCGGTTCTGAAAGAAACAAAACACTGGTATCTTCCTCTGGATAAATATCAGCCTTGGCTTGAAAAATGGCTGATCGAAGGAAAGAAAAATATGCTGAAATCCAACGTTTTTGGCCAATGTCAATCTTGGCTTAAATCTGGCTTACAACCACGTTCAATGACAAGAGATTTGGACTGGGGGGTTGATGTTCCTTTGGCAGAAGCACAGGGCAAGAAACTATATGTATGGCTAGATGCACCGATAGGTTATATTTCAGCAACAAAACAATGGGCTTTGGACCATGGCAAAAACTGGGAAGACTATTGGAAAACGCATGAAAATCCAGCAGACGATTCTACATTGATCCATTTTATCGGAAAAGATAATATTGTTTTCCACTGCATTATCTTTCCGGCAATTCTTCATGCGCACGGTGACTATATTTTACCAGAAAATATTCCTGCAAACGAGTTCCTTAACCTGGAAGGCGACAAACTATCTACTTCTAGAAACCATGCGGTTTGGTTACATGAGTACCTACAGGAATTCCCCGATAAACAAGATGAATTGCGTTATGTCTTGACTTCGATATTACCGGAAACATCGGATGCGGAGTTTACCTGGAAAGATTTCCAAGCTAGGATCAACAATGAGCTTGTTGCCATCTTCGGAAACTTTGTCAATCGGGTAATGGTGCTTTCGCACAAATATTTTGATGGCAAAGTATTGAATGGCTCACCATTAACAGCGGTAGATCAAGCGGTATTGGATGAACTGAAATCATACCCTGCTTCGATCAAATCTTCTTTGGAGCAATTCCGTTTCCGTGAGGCTTTGGCAGAATTTATGAATGTCGCTCGTCTCGGCAACAAATATCTTGCAGATGAAGAACCATGGAAAATCATCAAAACAGATGAGGAACGTGTCAAAACAATCTTACATGTAGCTGCTCAGATCGTGGCCAATCTTGCTGTTCTTGCACAGCCGTTCTTACCAAAAACAGCGATCAAATTATTTGAAATGCTCAATTTCCCTCAAGGGAACTGGAATGATGCAGGGTCGGATACTTTGATCCAAGCTGGACACCAATTGGGTGAAGTGCAATTGTTATTTGACAAAATAACCGATGAACAAGTCGACTTTCAGCTAAACAAACTTGCTGAAGCAAAAGCGAAAAACCTAGCCGACAACGCCAAGGTTGCTCCTGTAAAAGAAAACATCAGCTTCGATGACTTTGTTAAAATGGATATCCGTGTCGGAACTATTGCAGCCGCTGAAAAAGTTGCCAAAACCAAGAAATTACTAAAATTGACGATAGACACCGGCTTAGATACACGTACCGTCGTTTCGGGTATCGCGGAGTTCTTCAGTCCTGAGGAAATCGTAGGCCGTCAAGTATCCATCTTGGTCAATCTTGAGCCTCGTGAAATCAAAGGAATTATGTCACAGGGAATGATCCTGATGGCAGAAGACGCTGATGGTCGACTTGATTTTGTCAAACCAGATACAACCATTAAAGTAGGAAGTACAGTACGCTAATTTAAAACGCACATTCCTTTTATATAAAACGGGGCTATCCAACTTTCTTGGATAGCCCCGTTTTTATGCCATTTTATGCGTCGCGCCCTCAACAGCATTTCAGCTATTCATTCTCGAAGGGTTTGACCAGACTTTTAGCCCCTTCGCTTTTTTCTGTTATTACTTTCGCTAGAACAGTATACTCTGCAACCGCTTCTTAAACGCCTTCTCATCCAGATAGTCATAAACGGTATCTTTCAGCTTCTTTACGATTTCTGCCCTGGATTCCGCAACAACTTTTTTCTTTTTGGTCAGGACATTCGAAAATGCAGTATTGGTAATTTCGACCTTTGTTGCAAACATATTTACGTTCATACTCGGGATGGATATCCCCATGACCAGCCCTGGGAGGCCATGAATGAGTTCGGGACCGCCCGAGATGGGAATTTGTCCCGCAAAAAAAGCGACAACATAGACCGAATCCTGAATAATACCATTGGCTCTCCGGCAATCATACCCAGCAATATTTCGGTATTCATCGGTATACTTCCATTTTACCGCAGGTAATGAATCTTTGAGCAACAGCTGTTCATCTCCAAAAGGGAGCAATTTTAAAAATTCCTGATTCTGAAAATTAATATATGTCTTTGAATCTGGAAGAATGGAATTATAGTGGGTCACATTACGATAATTTGCAGGATAATCTTCCTGTACCGTTTCAAACAGGGTTTCGTTATCGTAAAATTTAAGAATATGATGGGTCACAACTTCAGCAGGCCCATTCTTCACCGCATTATCGACCATCAGCTTATCCCATGTATCTAAATCTGGCTTGCTGAGATAATTACGCTTTAAGAAATTCTGCACATGGAACTTCCGTTCATAAGTCACCGTTCCACTGCTTGGAAAATAAGCATGTTGTGCATGAGCCGTAGTCGTAGACAGCAGTAGGACCCAAAACATCAATTTAAAATACTTTATCATTTGGCATCTCCTTTCATCTGTAAATAATTTAATTTTTCCATCGGCCAGATGGCTTTTTCTGTTAATTTAATCATGGACGGTTCATTGTTGTAAAATTGTAGATCACTTTTAGCATTCCATAACGGCGCAATACATCGTTACTGGTCTGGATAAATGACGTTCCATTCTGGTAACGATACACTCCATTATTTTTGTTCAAAATATCATTGACAAATACCTGTACCTCGAGGGACTTATCTTTCAATAATTTTTTGGAAACATAACCATTCATATTAATCATATTAATAGATTCAAGCGTTTTCGTCGCGGCCTGATAATTCTGGTTTGTCGACAGGGAAATTTTGAAATCTTTTGGTAAATAATACGTAATCTCCGAGAACGTCCTAAATTTAAACGTCGTGCGATTTAACTCAGGTTGCAAATAGGAATTCATCTGCTCCACACCAGGACTCATGGAGATGTAAAAATCCATTTTATTGGCCTTGTATCGACTGAAACCAAGGCTCGGCGCCACACTCCATGTTTGATTTCTATTGAGCTCAGGCGCTTCGTTGTAAGAAGACAAATAGCTAAACTGGCTGTTATACTGCGCATTCATGCCCAGATTCATTTTTAATCCCCATTTTTTCTTCAATACAAAACTGTATCCTCCACCGCCATACATACGCCAATTGTCTTTATCAATATTGACGTAGGAAATTTGCTGCGTACCTTTATCTAGATCATAGCGCACGCTATTGTTGATACTTTTCTTTCCTTGATCTGCACTGACATAAAAATAAATACTCTGATCCTTTAACTGCTTGTAGTTATTGAAATTAATGGAATAGGAATTATTAAAGCCCGCTTTCAGATCTGGATTGTCCAAATACTCAACGAGTGGCTGGGCATTTTGTTTCAACGGCTCTATTTGCGTCAACGAAGGCTGGCTCGTGCGACCGCTGTAGCGGAAGCTCACATTTTTGCTTTTCGAGATTTTGTAGTTGACGGAAAGAACTGGGGCAACAGATGTCTGGTCCCGCTGCAGTATTGTATTCAGGTTGTTGTAGGTTCTCTTGACCTGCTCAAAATCGACTCTATTGCTCACATTTACGGTTAATGTGTTCGACTTGTAATTCAAAGAGGCGTTAACACCATTTTTTAAACTATTAAAATCAAAATCATTTAACAGGTTTTCATCGAGTACCGTATATTTTCCTGTAACCGGATCTCTATCAAATGACTGATTGAGTGTTTCCGATTGATTCTGATTGAAGGCATAACCTATTGCAGCTGTCAGCCTTTTAGACAAAGGCTCTGAATAGGTTACTGAAGCACCGTACGTAGTGTTGGTCAACTTATCGTTTTTATATTGATCGATCAAGGTTGTATCTTCGGAAATTTGAAAGAAGTTTTCCGAAAAATACTGTGTTTTGTTGCGATTTTGATCAGTATTTGCATTGACATTGAAAGTAATGGAACGGCGATCCTTTTTGAAACGGCGTGTAAGCATTGCATTTACATTAAACTTATCCTGATCGTTATTTAAATCTGTCTTGGACGAAGTCCGTGTAATCAATGTGCCATCCAATTTACGCTGATCTGCTTCGGAATTGGATAAATTGTCGCGGCTAGATTTGGTAAAGCCCATGGTGACGGTCAAATCTGCGAGCGAATCAAGCTTATAGTCATACCTTAGATTCGCGATATTTGCCTGTGTTTCTGTTTCAGATGTTGTCACATTATTATCGACCTGCGCGCGTTCAGGAAGATTGTTCTGCGCATTATAGGTGCTGGTATTATTGACATTGATCTGATTCCGTTTGAAGTTGACATTGATCTTATGCTTATCATCTTTGGATTTGTCCGAATAGCTTGCCCCCATATTGACAGCTTTGGGTACACCGCCACCATAATATTTCCCATCCCATCCTCCATCAGAACCATCGCCACTAGAAGAAACCATGATGCCGCCGCCGTCCATCACTTGCACATTGCTGCTTCCGCCCACACCATATTTCTGGCTATCTTCAAATCCTAGGCCGACCATACCATCATTGGCCAGGATACCATAGGCTGCTATTTTTTGCGAGCCCTTAAATTTATTGAGCATGACTTTGCCACCATAATATTTATCTGTCCCCGCTCCCGCGACTGCCTGACCGAACATCCCCTTTTTCTTATCTTCTTTGAGCTTGATATCAATCGTCTGCGTACGTTCTCCGTCATCCACGCCCGTACGCACGGCAAGATCAGATTTCTTTTCATAGACCTGCACTTTGCTGACCATATCTGACCGGATATTTTTAGTGATCAAGGTTGGGTCATCGCCGAAAAACTCTTCACCGTCAAGCAATACCTTTTTTACTTCCTTACCCTGTGCGATAATCTTACCTGATCCATCCATGGTAATACCAGGCAATACCTTCAGCAGGTCTTCTACTTTGGCATCTTTCTCTACTTTAAAACTACCTGCATCATATTCTATCGTATCGCCTTTGATCACCACAGGAATTTTACCGTTCACCTGAACCTCTTCCAAGAGCAAAGCCGCTTTAGACAGTTTTACCATACCAAGATCCATGTCTTGAGCATCGATACGAATATCCTTGACTAAATCTGCATATTGGGGATAGGAAACGACCATTTTATAGGTACCAGTATCGAGACCAGCAATTTGGAACGATCCATTTTCCTTTGTCCGGCCAAATTTTACCAGAATCGAATCTTTGGGGTTAAGCAGCGCGACTGAAGCTTGATGTAGTTTTGCAAGATCTTTAACATCTACCACCGACCCGACCAACTTATGCTGCGCATAGGAATGGGAACTCAGGACAGAAAGTAAAAGAAACAAAACTAGGGAATAGGTTAGTTTCATAAATTTTCGTTTATATATTGTCGACGTAAATATATAAATGTTGCTACGGAAAATTCGTAAAATAATGTTAAATAATTGTATGATTAATAAAGAAACGTAATTCAGAATAAACAAAAGGCCCTAATCTCCTTTATTCTAACGATTTCCTCTTAAAAAAAGAGGCGTAACTTGTTTGTTACGCCTCAACTATAGATAGAAAAATATATTTATTTATGTTAATCTACATTTAAGTTCAATTCTTTTTCCTTATTGATTAAATGGGCAATACTTGTATCGTTCAAAATCTGTAGCATGGCATTTCTCACCTCAACAAAAGTATCGCGTATGCCACATGCGTGCTCCTGCGTACATTCCTCACATGACCGGTAGAAGTTTAAACTCACGCAGGGTAGCAAGGCTATTGGCCCATCGATTAGGCGCATCACCTGGGATAAAAACACATCTTCAGGAGCCTTATTGAGGCTGTAACCACCACCAGCACCTTTTTTGCTGTAGAGAATTCCAGCATTGCGCATCTCCAGCAGAATTTGTTCCAGGAATTTTTTTGGAATATTCTCCTCCTGTGCAATCTTCACGATTTGCATAGGTTCATTCCCGTAGTTACGACCAAGCACCATAAGTGCCTTTATTGCATATTTTGTCTTTTTGGAAAGCATAATTTGTTAACCCCCTGTTGAATTGCAAATTTACGTTTTTTATTCAATAGAATAAAACACGCAAAGTCCGCTGATAAAAAAGAGCCCTTAGCACAATTTCATCCAATCGGATAACAATATGCTAAGGGCAAATCGTATTAAGAATTTAATTGTTATTGTCCCAATACCGCCGTGATCGGCTTTCCGATACTACCATTAGGTTCGGTAATGTGCAATAGCGACGAAATTGTCGGCGCGATATCCACAATATGCACCTCCGTATTAGATACACCTGGTTTAATTCCCCAACCCATAAATACCAAAGGAATATGGGAATCATAGCCAGACCAGGTACCGTGTGTCGTACCGGTTGAACGCGGTGTACCATCGTACCATTGCGGCTCACAAACGATCTGTATGGCACCGCTGCGTTTAAAGTTGTAACCATTGATCATTTTTTCACGGATAGGTGCTGGAATCATCAGGCTTTCTCCCTTCTCCATATCAGCAACATAAGCGACACCTTCTGTATGGCGAAGCTCCCGAATAATCGTCTCTTTTATTTTATCACGATCCAGATTCAAAGAATCGATCAATTGATTGTCTAAATGTACCTGATAATTCATCATGCTTTTCACCAGCTTCTCCTGCCCAAATTTCTCTTTAAGGGTTTTGTTAAGCCCTGTAATAATCTGGCGGGAATAGAAATAACCACCATTTCCTTTCATATCCATAAAGAACCTGGAGTTATAAGAAGCACCATGATCTGCCGTTAGGAAGAACGTATAGTTCCCTTTGCCGACGGTGTTATCTAGGTACTTGAAAAAATCAGCAAGCTGTTTATCAAGTTGCAGATAGATATCTTCAATCTCGACAGCAGTCAATGAGTAACGGTGTCCAACATAATCTGTTGCTGAAAGGCTCACACAAAGGAAATCGGTATTTTTAGTAGGATTATTTCCCATCTGCTCATTTTTAATGGCTTCCATAGCGAGATCCAAGGTAAACTGATTGCCCATCGGTGTGGTTTTGATCAGCTCATAGCCCTCATCTTTCATCAGCTTAGAAGTTGCGCGCGGCAATGTCGGTTTTTCTTCACCCGGATACTTGCCCTCATAGATATTATCATCTGCAATACTGTTGGCGCCATAAGTACTGATATCGTACATCGGCTTCCAGTCTCCTTTTAGGTACTTTTCAGCCAATTTCCGCTTATTGAAGTCCACCACCCATTTTGGTAATTTATCCATGTAGAAATTAGATGTGATCCAGTCACCGGATTTTGCTTCGAACCAATACGCCGCATCAGCAAAATGCCCTGCTGGCAAAATACCGCCGCGATCTTTGATGGCGATACCGATTACCTTAGACTTAAAGTTAGAAGCTAACTTCAATTGGTCAGTTACAGTAGATGCCAGCAAATTACGTGGCGACTGCTGTCCCTCCTTAGCGGTAGTACCTACACCGACAACATTGTCGTCCTGCGTACAATACATGTTCTTACCAGTCTGCTCTTCAATCCAGTCATTACCCGCAATACCATGTATGGAGGGAACTGAACCCGTATAAACCGAACTGTGTCCAATGGCCGTATAGGTCGGAATATAATTAATCAATGTGTTTTCACAGGAGAACCCTTCTTTCAAAAGTCGTTTGAAACCATCATTCCCGTAGCGGTCCGCAAAGCGATATAGATAATCCCAACGCATTTGGTCCACCATCAGGCCGACAACCAATTTTGGTCTTTCCGGTTGCTGCGCCATGGACGAAAGCGCCGCTATTCCAAGGACGACACTTAAAAAAAATCTTTTAATCATATTTATAAGTATTGAGTATTGAGATATTTTTAATCCTTATTCGCTGATCCAAGCTTTCTAGATCCGTTTTCAGGAACACTAAAGTAGGATTTAATCTTTTAAATGTGCTTTTAAAAATTGGCCTGTATAAGAATCTTTACAATGGATGAGTTCTTCAGGAAGGCCAGCAAAGACTAGTTTCCCTCCTTTATTCCCTCCTTCCGGACCAATATCAATCACCCAGTCCGCCGATTTGATCATATCCATATTATGCTCGATAACCAATATGCTATTACCCAAAGCAATGAGCGCGTCAAATGATTTCAACAGCTTTTTAATATCCTGAAAGTGCAGGCCTGTCGTAGGTTCATCAAAGATAAATAGTGTCTTCTTGCTGTTATTTCCCTTAATCAGGAAAGAGGCCAATTTAATGCGCTGTGCTTCACCACCAGACAAGGTACTTGAAGATTGTCCGAGCTTCACGTAGCCAAGCCCAACGTCCTGTAAAGGCTGTAACTTAGCCAATATCTTCGGCTGGTCTGCAAAAAACAGGATCGCTTCATCCACACTCAACTCAAGAACATCCGCAACCGACTTATTTTTGTAATGTACATCAAGTACAAATTGCTTAAATCTTTTTCCTCCACAGGCCTCACATGGCAAAATAATATCGGCCATAAATTGCATCTCAATCTTCACCTCGCCTTCGCCCTGACAGACATCACAACGTCCACCTTCCACATTAAATGAAAAGGCTGCCGGTTTTAACCCTGCCGCTTTGGCCGGCGCCTGGTTGGCATATAAAGCCCTGATCTCATCCCAAGCTTTCACGTAAGTCACCGGATTTGACCGTGAAGAGCGACCGATTGGATTTTGATCGACCATTTCAACTTGTTCTACCTGTGCAATATCCCCTTCGATCGCATCATAAACACCTGTTTGTTCACCCGAATAATTACCGATTGATTTTTGTAAAGCCGGATAAAGAATACGCTTGACCAAAGAAGTCTTTCCGGATCCCGAAACCCCTGTGACCACGGTGAATGTATTTAAGGGAAACTGAACGTCAATCCCCTTCAGATTATTCTCGTGTGCGCCTTTAATAGTCACACTATTAGACCATGAACGGCGCTTCTGAGGGACTTCTATCTGGCTTTTTCCACTGAGATAGTGCCCAGTCAAGCTTTTAGCATCTTTCAGAATCTCCTTGTAAGTCCCTGCGAAGACCATCTCACCACCGTTGATCCCTGCTTCAGGACCGATATCGATCAGATAATCCGCAGCCTCCATCATTTCCTGCTCATGTTCGACCACAACCACTGTATTCCCAACATCGCGTAGCGATTTTAGCACGGAGATCAGACGCTGTGTATCTCGGGGATGGAGCCCAATACTTGGTTCATCCAGTACATAAATAGATCCTACAAGCGAACTTCCCAAGGAAGTTGCTAGGTTGATCCGCTGTGATTCTCCTCCCGAAAGCGTATTTGACAACCGATTCAAGGTCAGGTAACTTAATCCAACATCACATAGAAATTGTAATCTATTATTGATTTCGGCCAGCAGCCGCTTGGCAATGACCAGCTCATTACCGACCAGCGGTAACGTTTTAAAAAATCCCAGTGCTTCCTCTAAAGGCATCAATACGATGTCGGTAATGGATTTTCCGCCCACTTTTAAATAAGTGGCATCCTTACGCAACCTGGTTCCACGGCAGTCTGGGCAGTCTGTTTTGCCACGATAGCGGGACAACATCACGCGATATTGAATTTTATAGGTCTGGGCTTCCAGTTCTTCAAAGAACTGCGTAAGGCCCGCAAAATATTTATTCCCGGTCCACAGCAGCTCTTTCTGTGCTGTCGTTAAATCCATATAAGCACGATGTATCGGGAAATCAAATTTTAAGGAGTTTTTTACAAGCACCTGCAGCCACTCCCCCATTTTCTCTCCACGCCAAGGTGCAATTGCTCCATCGTAGACCGAACGGCTTTTGTCAGGGATCACAAGGTCAGGATCAATACCAATAATTTTTCCATAACCTTCACATCGCCGGCAGGCGCCATAAGGGTTATTGAAACTGAAGAAGTTTGGTGTAGGTTCTTCAAAAGTTATCCCATCAAGTTCAAATTTATGGGAGAAATGATGACGCTGACCATTTTCTTCCATATAGAGCTCACCTTTGCCTTCGAAGAAACCTGTCTGGACAGAATCAGAAAGTCGATTAATGGTATCATCATCCTGTTCTATACGGACACGGTCGACGACAATAAGCACTTCTCCATCCTGCAAATCTTTATTGGCAATCGCCTTATCGTCGACGATAGCTTCAATTTTCTGCATGTTATCCTGATAGACGACCCGTACAAAACCTTTCTGCAGCAATAACGACAACTCTTCCTTGAGTTTCCGTCCATGCGAAGGCACTAGCGGGGCCAAAAGTGTCAGGGTTGTCCCCTCTTCTAATTTCAGGGCAAAATCCACCACAGAACTCACACTGTCTTTGGTCACCTCGCGACCGGATATCGGAGAAATTGTCTTTCCAATACGGGCATATAACAATTTCAGATAATCATAGATCTCGGTCGATGTTCCTACCGTCGAGCGCGGGTTGGAAGTAATCACACGTTGCTCAATCGCAATCGCCGGAGCGATACCTTTGATGTAATCCACCTCTGGCTTGTTCATACGTCCCATAAATTGTCTCGCATAGGACGACAGGCTCTCCACATAGCGCCGCTGACCTTCCGCATAAAGTGTATCGAAAGCTAAGGATGATTTTCCTGAGCCCGACATTCCAGTGATAACAACTAATTTATTTTTAGGGATATCAACATCAATATTCTTTAAATTATTGACCCTTGCACCCTTAATCTGAATATATTCTTTTGGAGTATGCTCCACTTGTTTACTCATAATAATCCTTATCTCACACAAAGTTACGTATTCTTGGCTGATTATATTCCTGCGAATTAAAAAGCAATTCAGCTTTCTATCACCTGAATTTCAAAAAACGTTTATGATCTCGCATGCACCGATAGCGTTGACAGTAAATTGAGGGTTCTTTCTCTTAGATAACCAATAACCGAACTTGGTCTGTTCATTGATCCCTGCATGAACAGATGTCAATCAGTCATTTTCTAATTTTTAGTTTCCCAAACAATTATTTTCTACAATTTTTCGTTTTACAATTAATCCTTCCGAAAACAATACAGTCCCATAGGTGTTAATCTTCTACAAGAATGTAGCACTTTTTGTAGATAAAGCGTTTAAAAAAACAAATGAATCAGGTCATATTTGTTATTTTCGATAAAAAACACAAAACAAATAGATAACAAATAGGTCTTTAAAAATCAAATAACAGCGATATGAAAAAAAATGTATTTACTGTAATAATGCTTTTAATGATTGCATTAGTATCCTCAACAACTATAAGCAAAGCGCAAATGGTTATCGACAAAATGGACTTAAGCATTTTTCCTACCCCAGAAAAAGGTTATAAAAAGATGGTGATTGAAGTTCCTTACTCCGAAAGTGACAAGAACAAAAAAATTGAATTTTCAGTCGGTAAGTGGATGGAAGTAGATGGATGTAATTCCTTTAACCTATCGGGCACGCTGGAGAAAAAGGATCTTCAGGGCTGGGGGTACGATTACTATGTGTTCAAAACAAATGGCAATGTGGCGGGTACGTTAATGGCTTGTCCAAACAAAGAAAAAAGAAACCTTTTCGTTTCGGCGCAACCGGAAACTGTACGTTACAATGGCAGAATGCCGATTGTGATTTATGTGCCGGAAGGGTATGATGTACAATTCAAGATTTACACCACTGATGGCGATACCTACCGCGCTGCAGAGGTAAGAACAAAAAAGTAACACCCATAAGTCGTTGCCAAAGCAACGCTTTAAATCATCCATAACGAAAAAAGCCATCGAATCAGATTCGATGGCTTTTTATATAGCGTTTAACTATTGACTATTGGAATTTTTTCGCGTTAACTTTACGCTCATTTTCAGTCAGATAGATTTTACGTAGACGCATAGATTGTGGTGTTACCTCAATGTACTCGTCAGCTTGAATATACTCCATACATTCTTCCAATGAGAATTTGATTGCAGGTGCAATACGTGTATTATCATCAGAACCAGAAGCACGCATATTTGTCAGCTGTTTTCCTTTTGTCACGTTGATTGTTAAATCGTTGTCACGGATGTGCTCACCTAAGATTTGTCCTTCATATACATCCACACCTGGATCTACGAAGAAACGACCACGGTCTTGTAATTTATCAATTGAGTACGCAGTTGTTGAACCCGTATCCAAAGAGATCAATACACCTGCCAAACGACCAGGGATTGTACCTTTCCAAGGCTCGTAACCTTTCAAACGGTGCGCCATAACAGCTTCACCAGCTGTTGCTGTCAATACGTTGTTACGTAAACCGATGATACCGCGAGAAGGAATAGAGAACTCAAGATGTTGCATATCTCCTCTAGCTTCCATGATCAATAACTCGCCTTTACGTTGTGTAACCAACTCAATTACTTTTCCTGATACATCAGAAGGTACGTCAACAACAAGTTCTTCGATTGGCTCACATTTTTGACCATCGATTTCTTTGATGATAACCTGTGGCTGGCCTACCTGCAACTCATAACCTTCGCGACGCATTGTTTCGATCAATACGGACAAGTGAAGGATACCACGTCCGTACACCAACCAAGCATCTGGAGATTCAGTAGGAACTACGCGTAAGGCTAAGTTTTTCTCCAGCTCTTTTTGTAAACGATCGTAGATGTTACGTGATGTAACCAATTTACCTTCTTTACCGAAGAACGGGGAGTTGTTGATGGTAAACAACATATTCATTGTTGGTTCATCAATGCTGATAACTTCCAATTGCTCTGGATTTTCGAAATCTGCGATTGTATCACCAATATCGAAACCTTCAATACCTACAACAGCACAGATATCACCCGCATGTACTTCGGATACTTTGATACGGCCAAGGCCCTCGAATACCTGAAGTTCTTTCACTCTTGATTTCACAACTTTTCCATCGCGTTTTACCAAAGAAACCGGTTGGTTTTCTTTGATCGTACCACGGGCAACACGGCCGATAGCGATACGTCCGACGAAAGTGGAATAATCCAACGATGTTACCTGCATTTGCAAAGTACCTTCAGATACTTCTGGAGCAGGGATATATTTGATGATTGCTTCCAATAAATCTGTGAAGTCTTCAGTACGGTTTTTCCAATCTGTAGACATCCATCCTTGTTTTGAAGAACCGTATAATACCGGGAAGTCCAATTGTTCTTCAGTAGCGCCTAAGTTGAAGAATAAGTCAAAAACGTGTTCGTAAACCTCTTCTGGACGACAGTTTTCTTTATCGACTTTATTGACAACAACAATCGGTTTGATACCTAATCCTAAAGCTTTACCTGTAACGAAACGTGTTTGAGGCATTGGACCTTCAAAGGCATCTACCAATAGCACGACGCCATCAGCCATCTTCAATACACGCTCTACTTCACCACCGAAATCGGCGTGACCTGGGGTATCGATGATATTGATTTTAACACCTTTATATGTTACTGATACGTTCTTAGATACAATAGTGATCCCGCGCTCACGCTCTAAATCATTATTGTCTAGGATTAATTCACCAGCATTTTCATTTTCTCTGAATTGATTGGTAAAATATAAAATTTTGTCTACAAGCGTAGTTTTACCGTGGTCGACGTGAGCGATGATCGCAATGTTTCTAATGTTTTGCATTGAGCAAGAATATTTTTATAAAATTTTAGGGTGCAAAGATAAACATTTTGCACCATAAAATTTATAACTATGTGTATTTTATTTAATTACACCTAATTCTTTACCAACTTTGGTAAAGGCGGCGATTGCTTTATCCAAGTGAGCGACTTCATGTCCGGCCGAAATCTGAACGCGGATACGAGCTTTTCCCTGAGGTACAACAGGATAGTAAAAACCGATGACATAGATTCCCTCGTCCAGCATCTTGGCGGCAAACTCTTGTGCCAATTTCGCATCATACAGCATCACAGGCACGATTGGATGGAAACCTGGTTTGATATCAAATCCAGCAGCTGTCATTTTTTCACGGAAGTATTTTGTGTTTGCTTCCAGTTTGTCGCGCAATTCAGTTGTTTCACTGAGCATATCCAATACTGCAACCGAAGCCCCTGCAATTGCCGGTGCCAAGGTATTCGAAAATAAATAGGGGCGTGAACGCTGACGTAACAAATCGATGATTTCCTTTTTACCGGAAGTAAAACCTCCAGAAGCACCGCCTAAGGCTTTACCTAGAGTTCCTGTAATGATGTCAACGCGATCGATTACATTGAACAGTTCGTGTGTACCGCGACCTGTTGCACCAATAAATCCAGTACAATGCGACTCATCGATCATAACCAAGGCTTGGTATTTATCCGCAAGATCACAGATCTGATCCAATGGCGCTACAGAGCCGTCCATCGAAAATGCACCGTCTGTAACAATGATTTTATGTCGGGCACCAGATGCAGCTTGTAATTGGGCTTCTAGATCAGCCATATCCGCATTTTTATAACGGAATCGCTGTGCTTTACACAAACGAACACCGTCGATAATTGATGCATGATTCAACTCGTCGGAAATGATGGCATCTTCTGCACCAAACAATGGCTCAAATACACCACCGTTAGCATCGAATGCTGCCGCATATAAAATAGTATCTTCAGTTCCCAGGAACGTAGAAATTTTTGCTTCTAATTCTTTATGCACATCCTGAGTACCACAGATAAAACGTACCGAAGACATTCCATAACCGTGTGTATCAATTGCTTTCTTAGCAGCCTCGATTACTTTGGGGTGGGAAGACAGGCCCAAATAATTGTTCGCACAAAAATTGACAACTTCCTGTCCTGTGCTCACTTTGATGTCTGCTCCCTGAGGAGTAACGATCACTCGCTCTTGTTTATACAATCCCGCTTCTTTGATTGCTTCCAATTCCTTTTCTAAAACTGGTTGTAATGTATTGTACATAATTCGAATTTATTTTTTATACAATATTACAGTTTTTTCATTGGAATAAGTTGTTTGGCCTTTCCAGAAAAAGGCTATTCACGGAGAATTCACCCCAAATCAATGATTTGGTAACATTAAAACGATTGCATAAAATTCCTTTTTCTGGCCGATTCGATTTTTTGCTGCCATCGCTCTATAGCCATGCCCCGACGATGCCCCCCCATTTCCGATAAAAAACGCACGAATTCACTCGGGTAAATAGTAGCCCGAAACTAGATCGTTTAAAGCTATTGCCCAACAAAAGATCTTGTCTTCGATAAAACACTTAAAAAGGCAGAAATATACGGAAGGTTTACTCGTAACGAAGTGCGTCCACAGGATCCAGTTTAGAGGCTTTTGAAGCGGGGTAATAGCCCGATAGCATGCCAACCAGTCCACACACCGCAAACCCCATGATAATCGCACCCCAAGGGATGATAAAAGAGGTACCCAGCTGCAGCGCCAGGAGATTACCGATTAGGATACCAATAAAGATTCCTGCAACACCGCCGATCATGCAGATTACAATAGCCTCCATCAAAAATTGCTTACGTATCACACTCGGGGTCGCACCGATCGCCTTGCGTATACCGATCTCCCGTGTACGTTCAGTGACCGAGACCAGCATAATGTTCATCAATCCGATTGAAGCGCCCACAAGGGTTATAAAAGCGATCACCACAGCACCCAAAGTAACCATCGCCATATTTTGCATCAGCATCTGCGCAACAGCATCAGATTTGGTGATTTCGAAATCATTTGATTGTCTGGATGATAGGCCGCGGATATTTCTAAATACAATTGTTGCTTCGCCTATGGCTGCTTCCAATCGCATTGGATCGTTGGAGGAAACTGTAATCACATACGAAGGTTCAGTACCCTGCATCACCGCCCGGGCTTTAATAAGCGGAATAAAGCATGCCCTATCCCCTCCCATACCTGAGGAAGAGCCCTTACTTTTTAGAACCCCAATAACCAAATAGCGGATATTGTTGACGGTAATAAACTGTCCTATCGGATCGATAATCTCGTTGAACAGCATCTTGCTCACTTCACTGCCAATAATAATGACACCGCTGCCTGTTTCGACCTCCCGAGTGGAAAAATTACGTCCCTCACTGACTACATAACCCGATGTTTGAAGATAATTTTCATCGGTCCCAATCAGCCCTATATTAGGGTTTGTCTTCTTAGACTGAAATTTTGCAGTTGTATTCCAGCTGACATTGGCACTGATGGATGTCAATGCATTAAAGTGAAAATCCTGTCTAAATCTCGCCGATTGCGCATAGGTAATATTGGCAAAGACTTTTGAGCGTGTCCCTTCATTACCGATCCGAACATTCAAGCCCCGGTTGCGAATGTTGAAAGAGTTTGAGCCCATCGATGAGAAGGAATCTGTCAGTGAATTTTTCATGGCATCGATGGAAGTCAATACACCGATCAATGCCATCATCCCTATGGCGATAATCAGTGCTGTTAAAAATGTCCTGAGCTTGTTCCCTACAATGGACTGCAGCGCAAGCTTGACATTTTCAACATAAGACATTTTTACGGCCATAAAGCTGGGTATTTATAATTTATAGGGATGAAAATACTGTAAATCCAGCACAAAACCAAAAGGCAATTTATTTCCATGAAATAAACTGCCTTTTTGATGCAAACCAATCCATCCAAGCAAGTGGACTAGCTTAGTTTAGAACCGTTTTCCGTCTTAATTAATTCTTTTCCATGTCTCTGTACGTCCAAGCAAGCTTACACCGACATATCCCCTGATATCAAGTTTATCCCCTTTTAAAGTCATCTTGCAGCTATACGTTTTGCCCGACTTTGGATCATAAATCTTTCCATCCGCATAAGTATTGCCATCTTTTTCAAAATTGGTCAAGATTTCGAGCCCCTGTACATTTCTGCTCTGCAACGCTTTATCTGGGTTTTTTATATCTTTCTTTGGCTGACCTGCTTCGTTATTTGGAAATTTCAGCCAAAAGAGCTTACCAAAAAACTTATCGCCTTTCTTGTAAATTTCAACACGGCCCTCACCGCTTGGATTTTCCCACTTTCCGATAATGGGATCTGTTTGCGCAAATAATGCTACTGTTGTAAGCAACATTATGAATGATAACATAACTTTCTTCATGAGTCTATTTTTTATGAACTTAAATTCTTCAATCTATGACCTGAACTCTTTCCCATTTTTTCGCACCACCCCCATCTAAATTCCTTGTTTAGTGTTCAGGTATCTCCCCTTATCCTTATCCAGCGCCGACCGCAACACTCCTGCTGGACAAACCGCCTAGCAGCTGATGATCAAAAGCTTGCACCATAGCGCTGAAATAAATATACAAAATATTTACTATGCTTGCATACATTTATTTTCTGTACACTTAATTTTCAAATAAACATAGCATCCATTGCGGAACAATAGTTCACACAGACATGAAAAATGTAATGGCGCTTTTTTCGTTTACAAGTTAGCTCGCCACATGTGCGAACTGTTCGGGACAGCTTCGTCCTTTGCTCGCCTTTTGTTCGCCCCTGCTTCGGAAATTCTCTTATGTTTCTCTACAGATTCCCTACTGATGGCCTAACTGCCGGTAGAGAATCTGTAGAGAAAAGGTAGAAAATGGGTAGAGAATTTCCGAACAAGCTCCGAAGAAGGTCCGAACGGGTTACGAAGAACATACGAAGAGGCGTAAAGTTTGGCATCGGGTTTGCACGAAACTGATTATATTATTACTTTATTTACTCTTTATAAATTAGCACATATTATGAAATTTATTATTAGTCTTTTACTTACTGGAGTTGTCGTCGCGGTTGCGTGCTGGGTCGTACCCGGAGCTCATGTTGCTGGATTCGGCTGGGCTATCGTTACCGGACTTGTCATTGGATTTGTCAATGCGACTGTGGGATCGATTTTAAGGTTATTTACTTTCCCATTGAATTGGCTTACACTCGGCCTGGTTTCGTTTATTATTACGGTATTAATGGTCTTGTTGACAGATTCGCTGCTCGGTTCCAAATTTGATGTAAATGGCTTTTGGACCGCTGCGCTATTTGCCATTGTCGTTGCCATATTGGAAATGATTATTGGCAGCACTTCAAAAGATTAAAAATAAGTTTACTGTCGCTATTGCGCATGAAAAAGGCTGCTTCACGCTGGAGTGAAACAGCCTTTTTGCTTGAATACCTCTTGCATCCTTTCAGGCGCTTTCCTGATTTAGAATCCAGTGGCCGCGATTTATTCCTCCGATATAAAACGGGGTTTACGATGGTTTTTATCGCTACTTCCCTCTTTTTTTACCCTGGAATTCGCTAAATTTAATCATTCAAAAGAACCCTGATATATGTGCGAACACAACCACGAGCATAGCCATACAGCACAAGAACACGGCCACACGATACAGGAACGTCCCTGGTGGATTTCCCAATGCAAGCTTCTTATTGCGCTTGTCATTCTGCTTACTTTACTGCTATTGAAATATGCTTTGAAGATCAGCCTCCCCTTTAGCCTCCTGTTAGTCGTAAATGGTATCGCGTATCTTCTCGCGGGCATACCTGTTATTCAGATGGCATTCCGGAAGGCAAGCCGCGGCGATTTTTTTAATGAATTCTTTTTGATGACTGTAGCAACCTTGGGAGCATTTGCGATCGGAGAATTTGAAGAAGGGGTTGCTGTCATGGTATTCTACCAAATCGGAGAATGGTTTCAGGATACTGCCGTTGACAATGCCAAAAAATCAATCAAATCACTATTGGATATCCGACCCGATAAAGTCACGGTGCTGCGGAGTGGGCAACAGCAGCAGGTAAATCCTAAAACGGTTGCAATTGGCGAGACGATCCTGGTGAAAGCGGGAGAAAAAGTCGCGCTGGATGGTAAATTGACCACAGCGAAGGCCGCATTTAATACGGCTGCACTGACCGGGGAGAGCAAACCCGACACAAAATATGCAGGTGACGCTGTTTTTGCGGGTATGATCAATTTGGAAACCGTTGTTGAAATCGAGGTATCCAGTGCTTTTGAAGACAGCAAATTGAGCAAAATACTCGAAATGGTACAGGATGCCACGGCACGCAAATCGAAAACACAGTTGTTTATCGCTCGATTTGCTAAAATATATGTCCCCATTATCTTTGGTCTTGCGTTATTAGTTCTCGTGGCCCCCTTGTTCTTTGTCGACGACTATAGTTTTAAGGATTGGTTCTACCGTAGTCTGGTCTTCTTGGTGATCAGCTGCCCCTGTGCCTTGGTTGTCTCTATTCCACTGGGTTATTTTGGCGGAATTGGTTTAGCATCCCGAAATGGCATCTTATTTAAAGGCGGAAATTTCCTTGATGCCATCACCACAGTCGATACCATTGTTATGGATAAAACAGGTACGCTGACAGCAGGTGTATTTGAAGTCAGGGAGGTTTTTGCCGTCAATGGAAATCAAGAGGAATTGCTGAATTATGCCAAAGCTATTGAGGCACATTCAACACATCCCATTGCGAAGGCAATCGCGGGCTATCACCCTGGCAAGCCAGCTTTACAGGCCGAGGAAATTCAGGAAATAGCAGGTCATGGCCTCCAGGCAACGGTCAATGGAAAACGCACCCTTGCTGGTAACAGCAAGTTATTGGACAAATTCAATATAAGCTATCCGGAAGATCTAAAGCAAATGGTATATTCCATTGTACTGTTTGCCATCGAAGGTGAGTATGCGGGTTATATCACTGTAGCGGACCGGAATAAACCAGACGCAAAGAAAGTTATCAGCGCGATGCGTGCCCAAGGACTTTATACCGTCATGCTATCCGGAGACAAAACAGCTGTTGTCAACGAAGTGTCCAAAGAACTTGGGCTCGACAAAGCCTATGGTGATCTCCTTCCGGAGGATAAGGTCAGCCATGTACAGCAACTGATTGATCAGGGACGCCGTGTTGCCTTCGCCGGCGACGGTGTCAATGACGCACCCGTCGTTGCCTTGGCACAGGTTGGCATCGCAATGGGCGGACTCGGGGCAGATGCAACCATCGAAACTGCTGATGTTGTGATCCAGAACGACGAGCCCCGTAAAATCCTGTCGGCTATCAAAATCGGCAAAATCACCCGGAGCATTGTCTGGCAGAACGTCATCCTCGCGATGGGGATCAAAATCATTGTGCTGATTCTTGGCGCAGGCGGTATTGCAACACTTTGGGAAGCAGTGATTGCGGATGTAGGGGTGGCTCTTCTAGCTATTTTAAATGCCATTCGTATCCAGCATAAAACGGTATAAAAAAGAAGATATCCAAAAATCAGGTCAACACTTTTAAGAATAGGATAGCAGAAAATATTCTAGTGGCCTATACATAAAATTGAATAAAAGCGGGGCTGTTCAAAGTTGAACAGCCCCGCTTCCCATGTTTAATCCGCGATATACTTTAAATAGCGATTAGCAATTTAATCCCGCCAAGCTTTATACGTATTGATCAATCCGTTTGTTGAAGAATCATGGCTTGTAACCGATTCCTTACCACTTAGCTCCGGAAGAATCTGATTAGCCAATTGTTTACCCAGCTCAACACCCCATTGATCAAAACTATAGATATTCCAAATCACCCCCTGTACAAAGATCTTATGCTCATAACATGCAATAAGACGCCCCAGCGTACGTGGAGTCATTTTTTTCAATAAGATAGAGTTTGTCGGGCGATTACCTTCAAAGACTTTATAGGCTTTCAGTGCCTTAATTTCCTGATCCGACTTCCCGGCTTTCTTAAATTCAGCAACGACTTCTGCCTCCGTTTTTCCATTCATCAAAGCCTCGGTCTGCGCAAAAAAGTTGGACAATAGCAATTGGTGATGATTTCCGATAGGATTAAGACTATTGGCCGGTGCAATGAAATCGCATGGGATCAACTTGGTTCCTTGATGAATCAACTGATAAAAGGCATGCTGTCCGTTTGTCCCGGGCTCGCCCCAGATGATCGGTCCCGTCTGATAATCCACCTGTTGGCCATTACGGTCAACATATTTACCGTTACTTTCCATATCGCCTTGTTGGAAGTACGCTGCAAAACGGTGTAAATATTGATCGTATGGAAGGATTGCATGGCTCTCGGCCTGGAAGAAGTTATTATACCATACCCCGAGCAAAGCCAATATCACCGGGATATTGGATTCAAAAGGAGTTTTTTTAAAATGAACATCCGCATCATAGGCTCCTTTTAAAAGTTCCTCGAAATTATCAAACCCAATTGCCAGACTGATCGAAAGACCGATTGCGGACCACAGTGAATAACGTCCGCCAACCCAATCCCAAAACTCAAACATATTTTGGGTATCTATTCCAAAAGCACGTACTGCTTCTGTATTGGTGCTCAATGCGGCAAAATGCTTGGCAACGTCTGCCTGAAGAGCACCGCCCGCCAAAAACCAGTCTTTCGCTGTATGCGCGTTGGCCATGGTCTCCTGTGTCGTAAATGTTTTGGAAGCGATCAAAAACAAGGTCGTTTCAGGGTCCACAGCTTTCAATGTTTCAGCAATATGTGTACCGTCAACATTGGAGACAAAATGTACATTTAAGCGCGTTTTATACGCTTTCAACGCTTCTGTCACCATGACTGGGCCAAGATCAGAGCCACCGATGCCGATATTAACTACATCCGTAATTTCTTTGCCAGTATATCCTTTCCATTCGCCGGATATGATCTTTTCCGTAAAGGCTTTCATCTGTGCCAGCACCCGTTTAACATCAGGCATGACATCCTTGCCATCGACATAGACAGGTTGGTCAGACTGATTTCGCAATGCAGTATGTAAAACTGGTCTATTTTCTGTCACATTGATCCGCTCGCCCGAGAACATCGCTGTTATAGCTTCAGCAAGGGCACATTCTTTGGCCAGCTGCACCAAGAGTGCTTTTGTCTCTTCAGTGATCCGATTCTTGGAATAATCCAGAAGTATATCTTCGAAAGCGATCGAGAACTTTTCAAAACGTGCGGGATCTGCGGCAAAAAGTGCACGTAGATCTTTTTTTTCGCTATTGCTAGAAAGACCTGATAAGGAATCGAAATGCTTCGCCAGATTCTTATAGGCCTCAGTTTTTGTAAAATTAATTTTTGGGAACATACTGTTTTTACTGAAATTATTTATTTTAAACATCAATAAGAGCCTTCCGTATTTTATTGTTACACATGGTGTAGATCCTTATATGAAGGTTTATTCCGTTGACAATACCAAAACTAAAAAAAAAAGGTCACATATCCGGTATTTGGCATTTGATATTGAGCGCTAAGTTATTCGCCAGAAACAGGGATTTATTAATTAAAATTTCTACTTTAGCAGATATGACAAAAGAACAAATTCAAGACTTGAGGGATCGTGTTACTTCCCTGAGGAGGCATCTTTGACATCGATGCACGCAAAGAAGAAATAGAAAGAGACCAGGCCGTTACGCTTGAAGCAAGCTTTTGGGATGATTCCAAAGCTGCAGAGAAAATACTCTTGGCCATAAAAAACCAAAAGGTGTGGACAGACCACTTCGACGAAGTTGCAGCGGCGGTTGAAGACGCCTATGTGATGTATGAATTCTTTCAGTCTGGCGACGCCGACGAAAAGGAAGTGGACGACCAATATAAACTTGCTCTAGCTAAAGTCGAGGAGCTCGAATTCAAAAACATGCTTAGCGCTGAGGAAGATCAACTGGATGCGATCTTACAGATTACAGCCGGTGCCGGCGGCACTGAAAGCTGTGACTGGGCAGCCATGCTGATGCGTATGTATATTATGTGGGGTGAGAAAAATGGGTACCGGGTAACCGAACAAGATTCACAGGAAGGTGATGTGGCTGGTATCAAGAGCGTCACTTTACAGATATCCGGTGATTTTGCTTATGGCTACCTTAAGGGAGAGAATGGTGTACACAGGCTCGTTCGGATTTCTCCTTTCGATTCCAATGCAAAACGCCACACCTCTTTCGCTTCTGTCTACGTATATCCGTTGATCGATGATAATATAGAGATTGAAGTCAAGGATTCGGAAATCGAATGGGATACGTTCCGCTCGGGCGGTGCCGGAGGCCAAAACGTGAATAAGGTAGAAACAGCCGTTCGTTTACACCACAAACCTACAGGCATTATTATTAAAAATCAGGAATCCAGATCGCAGTTACAAAATAAAGAAAATGCGATGCGCTTATTGAAATCCCAATTGTACGAGATCGAGATGCGTAAGCGTCAGGAAGCTACGGCCGCTATTGAAGGTAATAAAAAGAAAATTGAATGGGGATCCCAGATTCGAAATTACGTCCTGCATCCTTATAAGCTTATTAAAGATTTAAGGACAAATTACGAAACCTCCAATACCCAAGCTGTATTGGATGGTGATTTAAATGATTTCCTTAAAAATTATCTAATGGAATTTGGCGGATAAATGAGATCCAGAAATCTTCATGATATCGAAGACGCTCTCTTTTGGGAGCGTCTTTTTTCTTTCCTTATGCCTCAATTTCCTCGTCAGTTTAAACTCATTTTCCTCCACTGGCCTATTGGCCCCTTTCCTAAACAGTTTGTCACACAAACTGTCAATTTCTCTTAAGAATAAGGGCGCAAATGTTAAAAAATCTTAAAAGTCTATTGAATAGATCGTTGATATATTTCAACCGATTTCAGCCGTAACAAAACAACAAACACCTGAAAAACAACATTTTAAATCACAACAATTTGTATCAAGAACGTTACAATTAAAGCGAACCGATCATTTTTGGCACAAAATAAAGGCATGTCTTTTGCGTTTATGGAATCGTAATATTTTCATTACAAATGATTCGATTCAACGATCGAATTAAATATTGAATGAACGAAATGTATATCTAAAATAGAACGGTTATGAATTACATGAAAGAAAACTCGATCGTATCCAAGCAGATGACCAAACAATGGCAGCCTGCTGTATACGATGTAAATGCAGCGGAAAAGCGATCTGAGAATACAGTGAGCAAAAAGGAAGAAAGCAACTTTGGTCCGAAGGAATACGTTATTTTTGGGGCAACATTTTTTATCTTATTTGCGTCAGTTTTTGGCGTATATATGCTTCAGCCCGATTTTGATGCTTTACGTTTCCAACGTCTGGATAGTATCGGCGGAACATTCTTAATTGTCTTGGGTATATTATTAGCGGTTATCGCGATCAGCTTTTTGATTTTTTTGATTGTACTGCATCGTAAATATAAGCCCATCGCTTCTGTATCGGACAATGAGCTACCAACTTGTACGATTATTGTTCCGGCTTATAATGAAGGACAGTTAGTCTATGATACCTTACATAGTTTGGCTAGCAGCGATTATCCGGAGAAGAAACTTCAGATTATTGCGATTGACGACGGAAGTAAGGATAACACTTTTGCCTGGATACAACGTGCCAAAATGGAATTGGGCGACCGTGTGGAAATTTATCAGCAGCCCAAAAATATGGGTAAAAGACATGCCCTATACCGTGGATTTAAGTTAGGTACTGGAGAGATCTTTATCACGGTTGATAGTGATTCAATTGTTAAAAAAGATACCATACGCAATATGGCCAGTCCTTTTGTGACAAACAAGGAATGTGGAGCAGTAGCAGGTAACGTGCGTGTATTGAATACTAAAAAGGCGATTATACCGCGGATGTTGAATGTCAGCTTTGTATTTAGTTTTGAATTTGTACGTTCAGCTCAAAGTATGTTGGGTACTGTCATGTGTACTCCGGGAGCTTTATCGGGTTACCGTAAAGAGGCTGTCATGAACTGTTTAGAGGATTGGATCAATCAGACATTTATGGGACAGCCGTCTGACATCGGTGAAGATCGTGCGATGACGAATATGATCTTAAAACAAGGTTATCATGTGTTATTTCAATCCAATGCATATGTGTATACCGACACACCGGTACGTTATAAAAACCTGTACAAGATGTTTATCCGTTGGGAACGAAGCAATGTGCGTGAAAACATCGCGATGAGTCAATTTGCTTTTAAGAATTTCCGTCAAGGGCCTAAATGGGGAGCACGTATCTTATTGCTCATGCAATGGAAAAAGGTATTGTTAGCGTATCCAATGATGCTATTGATGCTGTGGACTGTATTTCATTATCCATTGATGTTCTTAAGTTCTACTTTGGTAGGTATCTTAATATTCTCAAGCATTCAGGCTTATTTCTTTGCCTCCAAAAACTCAGACGCCAAAGAAGCATTCTGGGCATATAGCTACAGCATATTCTACGCCTTCAGTTTATTCTGGATTACCCCATATGCCATAGCAACAGCTGGACGCAGAGGTTGGTTGACAAGAGGTTAAATTTAAAGCAAAGAACGTATATTTACAGCTATATATGAGAGATTTTCAGGTAAAAAAAATTGCCATCATTGGTCAAGGATATGTCGGGTTGCCATTAGCAATAGCGTTTTCCGACTATTTCCCCGTGATTGGATTTGATATTAATGAAACACGTATTGATGAACTTAGGCGCGGTGTTGACCGTACACTGGAAGCTGATAAAAAAGAACTGGAACTTGCAAGAGAGCTATTTACCACATCAAACCAAAGTAAGGGGTATAATGCAAGTAGTTCTACCGCAGACATTGCTGATGCAAACGTATATATAGTCACCGTACCAACTCCTATTGATCGCTATAATTCACCCGATCTATCTCCATTGCTGGAGGCATCTAAAATGATTGGCGGATTATTAAATCCGGGCGATTTGGTTATTTATGAATCTACGGTCTATCCGGGCTGTACAGAAGAGGAATGTGTCCCGGTTTTGGAGAAGTTTTCGGGCTTAAAGTTTAATCAAGATTTTTTTGTCGGCTATTCTCCGGAACGAATTAATCCGGGGGATAAAGTAAATTCACTTCAAAAAGTAGTGAAGGTAACGTCTGGAAGTACTCCAGAGGCTGGATTAGCGGTAGATGGACTCTATAAAAAAATTATTGAGGCCGGCACGCACTTAGCACCATCGATCAAGGTAGCAGAAGCAGCAAAAGTTATCGAAAATGCACAACGCGATGTGAATATTTCTTTTATGAATGAACTTGCACTGATCTTTGATCGTGTAGGTATAGACACGCAGGATGTCTTGGATGCCGCTGGAACAAAATACAACTTTTTACGTTTCAAGCCAGGTTTAGTCGGTGGGCACTGTATTTCTGTCGACCCTTATTATCTCGCTCAAAAAGCAACTCAACTAGGATATCACCCGCATGTTATTTTATCTGGAAGAGAAGTGAATGATCAGATAGCCTCCTTCATTGCTTCAAAAGTCGTTAAACTGATGATTCAGAAAAATATCAGGTTTGAGGGAGCTAAAGCTTTGGTGCTGGGGATCACTTTTAAAGAAAATTGCCCTGATATCAGGAATAGTAAAGTCATTGACATGATCTATGACCTTCAAGAATTCGGACTGAAAGTAGATATTTATGATCCATGGGCAAATATAAATGAGGTGAAAAAGCATTTTAATCTGGACCTGTTATCAAATCTTCCTGAATCTGGAAATTATGATAGCGTTATACTTGCTGTCGGACACAGAGAGTTTTTACATTTAGATCTTAACAATCTTAAAAATAATCCTTCAGTTGTTTTTGATATCAAGGGTATACTCGACCGAAAATTGGTAGATGCCCGCTTATAAAGATCCGTTCTAATTATATTTTTTCAAATCCTGATCTGCTTAAATTCGTGACAAGTAGATCAGGATTTTTACGATCTGGCATTTTATGCAATCGTTTGATTAAAAAAAACATTACTATATTTTTTGTTTTTAATACTAACTTAACACCACAATTATAAATTTGGCCTAATTAAACTAAGGGAGTTACACAAATTGCGGTAATTATGGAACAGTTAGATGACACCGAACTATTCGCTGGGATTCAAGCAAATGACCGTCATGCTTTTTCGGAATTAGTCAATCGCTATTCGGCTATACTTTTTCGATTTATACAGCGTCGTGTTTCCTGTGTCGAAGACAGTGAAGACATCCTGCAGGAAGTATTTGTGTCCCTCTGGAACAACAGGCACAAGATCAACATCGAATACTCCCTTTATCCGTATCTTTTTAAAACAGCCAAGTACAAAATAATCGACTGGACCATACAAGAGCAGCGGAAGGTTGCCCGTGCTGAAGCCCTCTTACAGACCTACCAAACCCAGTCTACAACAACATCTGAAGAAGAACTCTTGGCAAAAGAGCTATCGGTACTTATCGAACAAGAAATAGACAAGATGCCTACCACAATGAAATCTGCATTCTCGCTCAGCCGAAAGGAATCCATGTCCATTAAAGATATTGCCACCGAGCTTGCATTATCCGAACAAACCGTAAAAAATAATATCTCCCTGGCTCTGGGCTGGCTCAAGCTTCGATTTAAATAATAAATCCAGGCTCGCTTTCCACCCACAGTGTTCCTTTGTGGTTCACGATAATCTCATGCGAAACATAGAGCCCCATTCTCAATAGCATCTTCAGCACTTCTCACTCTTCTTAAATATTTTATCCAGCTCAAATACAGGTACTTATATTATTTTCAAATTTTTCTTCGGTACTTTCTGTCGATTAGAGGGATTATAGGTCTGTATGAAGGAACAAGAATCATCAGATCAAGCAAAAGCGTTGCTCAAAAAATATTTGGCAGGCCAATGTACAGCAGCGGAAGAACAACAAGTGCTCCGTTGGTTCTATACATTGGATCAATCCGATAAAGAGCAATTTCAGGAAGAGCTGCCAGCGAACGAAACTCCGCCCCACCTGGCGTCGCGCATCAATGCTAGATTGGACGCCCAGCTATTTGATGAACCAACCCCTATCAAACGGCTTACCTGGATGCGGTCCAAATGGATGGTGGCCGCCCTGATGTTGGCAATCTCGGGATTTAGTTTTTGGCTTTATCAAAAAGTGTCTTCGACTGCAGCAACAACAATGACACTGGCGGCCGAGATTCCTTCGCAAAGCAAGACATTTCACAACGACATCCTTCCCGGAGGACATTATGCAAAAATTATAACGCCTACAGGAAAAGAGCAGCAGCTCGCAGATCCATTTATTCAGCAGCATAATCCAACAACAGAAATAGCGGGGAAAAATTTCCGTGTTGATGTACCAAAGGCCGGTACATATATGGTCATTTTAGAAGATGGGACAAAAGTATGGCTCAATTCGCTTACCCAGCTTTCTTACCCAACACATTTTGAAACCGATCAACGACAAGTTACCTTAACCGGAGAAGCTTATTTTAAGGTTGCTAAGGATGCCAGCCGGCCTTTCCGAATCAATGCCAATGGGACAATGATTGAAGTCCTGGGAACCACATTCAATGTAAATGCTTACGAAAAGGAGGTGTCAACATCACTTGTCGAAGGAAGTGTAAAAATTGTTAAAGAGGGGAAACAAACAATTATTAAACCCGGTGAGCAAGCAACAACACTGGCTAACGATATTCAGGTCCAACTGAGCGACCTGACTAAAAATACAGCATGGCAACGCGAAGAATTTTACTTTGATGGCAATAATTTCAGCGATATCACACAGCAAATTGCACGGTGGTACAATGTTGAATTTGAAAATATCGAAGCCATGAATAACACTTCAACATATAAAGGCTCTATAAGCAGAAATAGCAAACTTTCGGAAGTATTACAAATCCTCGCTTTAGCGACAGGACGAAAATTTGACATCAACGGAAGGAAAGTCCTCGTGCAATGAAATTGATTATCTACCTTAAAAATACATCTATGGCATAAATATCGACTTATCGCCTGGCTATAACAAAAAAGGGGATGTTGACGCATCCCCGGTTAAATCCAAGGCTTATTTTACTGATTACCAACAGAAATTTAAAACCTCAAAAATCATTCTAATTTATGAATTTTTTTTCTCCAATGAAAAGGCAGGAGAAAACACGGGAATTCCGGATCCCTCCAGCCTTTAAAACTTTATGTATGATAAAGTTAAGCACTATTTCTTTGCTTTCCCTTGCTTTGGGAGCACATGCCTCGGGAACTGCGCAAACAGTCAATCTCTCCCTAAAAAAGGTAAAGGTTGAGAAAGTCTTGCAAGAAATTTCCAAGCAGACAGATTTACGGTTTTTTTATGATGAAAAACTGCTGGATAACCTACAGCCCATCAGTGTGGATGCAAACCATGCGTCTATTTCACAAGTACTGTCAAAGGCATTAAAAGGACAGAATCTAAGCTATCAGATTCTTAACAACACCATCGTAATTTCCGAAAAACAACGTACTGATATCGAAATAACGGGTACTGTTCGCGATTCGCAATCAGCACTTGCTGGTGTGACGGTAGCTGTTGAAGGCAATTCTGCTTTATCTACAAAAACAGATGCGAATGGTCACTTTTCACTTCGGATTCCCGAGAAAGCGATTCTTATATTTCAGTATGTGGGATACACAACAGAGCGCATATCGGTAGGCAATCAACGCACATTGAATGTAACTTTGCAAGCAAGCAACTCTCAATTGGATGAGGTCGTTGTTGTAGGCTATGGCACACAAAGGAAAGTCAATCTTACCGGAGCTGTTGATATGGTCTCTTCAAAACAATTAGAAAGTCGCCCTATCGCCAACCTGGGTGCTGGATTACAGGGGTTGATTCCAAATCTTAATATCACAAGTGCAAATGGGCGCGCAACAACAAATCCTTCTTTTAACGTTCGCGGTTTTACAAGCTTAAATGGTGGAGAGCCACTGATTTTGGTTGATAATATTCCTTACTCATCCGACGAAGTAGCCCGCATCAACCCAAATGACGTGGAGAATGTGTCTGTACTTAAAGATGCCGCTTCGGCAGCAATCTATGGTGCCCGCGGGGGATTTGGCGTGGTACTGATTACCACTAAAAAAGCAAAAAGCGACAAATTAGATATCGCTTTCAGTAGCAATGTGGGGTATAGAACACTAGGAAAGCTTCCTAAATTTATTACGGATCCTTATCAGGTCATGGACATCAAAACAGAAGCTGGAAAGCCTTTGTATAATCTCTACCCAGAATCTGCACGTGAGTATGCAAAAAAACGCTCACTAGATCCATCGTTGCCTGCCGTAACCTTGTCTGACAATGGTCAGGATTGGGTATATACCGGTACCACAGACTGGTTAAAAGAAGCTTATAACAATACCGCCCCCACCTACAATGCAAATTTAAGTATTGCTAAGAAATCCGATAAGATCGGTTATTATTTATCTAGTGATTACTATAGACAGGACGGACTTCTAAAATACGGTAACGATATTTACAAACGTTACAACGTCAGAGGAAAAGTCGATCTTGATGTGACAAATTGGCTACAGATTTCCAATAATACCCTATTAACGAGTACAAACTACGAAGCTCCTGTTTTCCTGGATGGTGATTTTTTCTGGAATGTCAACCGCACGAACTCCCTGGATGTACCTTTTAATCCCGATGGAACCTGGACAAAAGCAGGTGCACAGGTACTGGGTGCTTTACAGCAAGGCGGGAGAAAAGACAACCGCATCAATGAGTTTATCACAACATTTGCCGCCAAAGCTTCATTAATAAAAGGAGTATGGGACTTAAACGCCGACGCAACCATTCGGAGAACCGCGGGAACAACCCGTTCGTACGATGTACCCTCCATGTATAAAACAGGCCTACAAGCTGTATTAACACCGACATTCTCCAATACCTACGCGAGAAATGATAATTCAACGACTAGATATAATGTGTACAATATCTACACAGATTTTCATAAGGAGTTTGGAGACCATTATTTCCAAGCAATGGTAGGTTACAATCAAGAATATTACTATACGAACAACAATTGGATAAAAGCACTTAACTTAATATCTTCATCTGTCCCATCAATTGGTACTGCAACGGGAAATATTACGAAAGATGAACAAATCAAGGACTGGGCGGTGCAAGGTATCTTCTCGCGTATAAGTTATAATTACAAAGAGAAATACCTAGCAGAATTCAACGGTCGCTTTGATGGGTCTTCCCGTTTCCCGAAAGGTAATCGCTGGGGCTTTTTTCCATCCATTTCAGCAGGTTGGGCCGTTTCAAAAGAGAGTTTCTTCGAACCGGTAAAGCAAGCACTGTCGATGGATTTCTTAAAGATCAGAGGATCTTATGGTTCGCTGGGGAACCAACTATTCTCATACAATAATGACAGACCTTACTACGACACGTATCCGTATATCCCAATTATGAATAACAAACAGACGGATTATATTCTGGGAACTGGAAAACCTCAGGCTGTCTATAGCCCTAATGCTGTTTCCGACACCTTTACTTGGGAAACCATTCAGACGGTCAATGCAGGGATTGACATGAATTTTTTCAATAGCAAACTAGGTGTCAATTTTGACAAATATACGCGTTACACCAAAGATATGCTGGTACCCGGAAAAGAGCTTCCAGGGCCATTCGGCACCGTAATTCCCGTAGAAAATGCAGGTGACCTGAAAACAAAAGGCTGGGAATTACGTCTCACCTGGCGCGATAGCAAAGAAGTCGGCGGCTCACCTTTCTGGTACAATATTGCGCTAACTTTGGCCGACAACCGCTCCTGGATAACACGCTTTGACAACCCGAGCAAATCTTTGGGAGACAACTGGATAAGAAATTATGTAGGGCAAGAAATCGGAGAAATCTGGGGGGCGGATATTACCGGCTTCTTCAAAAGCGATGCTGATGTAGCACAACATCCAAATCAAACAGCCATGGGGACAGACGATCAATCGTACAAGTTCTATGCAGGCGATCCGATCTTTGCTGACCGTAATGGGGACGGCAAGGTCGACATGGGAAAGAAAACAGTAGATGATCCGGGAGATATGCATATTATCGGCAACAACAGCTCGCGACTTCCCTATAGTATTGACCTTTCAACAGGGTGGAAAGGTTTTGACTTCCGGGTATTCCTACAGGGCATCGGAAAACGTGACTGGTATCCAGGCGGTTCTAACATCTATTTTTGGGGAGTGAATGCGCAGCCATGGACAAATCCAACCGTTCAAAATGCAGATCATTGGACTCCTGATAATCAAAATGCTTACTTCCCGGCGATACGCGCTTATTCGGCAGAAGACAATTACCAGCAACTTGGTATACCGAACAAACGTTATATGCAAAATGGAGCCTATATGCGTGTGAAAAACCTAACCGTGGGTTACACGCTGCCTCAGTCGGTATTGCAAAGCCTTAAATTACATAAAGTGCGTTTCTTCTTTAGTGCAGAAAACGTGTTCGAAATCTCACACCTCAAAGTTAAGTTAGATCCAGAATCTCTGGGCGGTATATATCCATCGTCGGCAAACAGGGTACAGGCGGCCTATCCTTTTCAACGGACATTTACTTTCGGCCTAAACATGAATCTTTAATTTCTAAAACTAAAAAAATGAAACGTATCAATTATATCGCTTTAGCATCCCTTGTTCTTCTGGGTGCTTCTTGCAAAAAAGACTATCTGGACCGAACCTCCGGTTCTGCGATCACCAAGGAGGTCTTTTTTAATACACCTGAAGATCTCGCGACCTACACAAACGGTCTTTATAAACAAATGCGTGCGGAATACACAGATCTTTATTCAGACAATATTGCATTGAGCAACAACGATCAAAATGCCGAAGTGAGGACATTGCTGGCCGGCACATTGTCCCCTGCAACTGTTAAAGGATGGGATAAGGATGTATGGGCTCCTTTACGCGATGTGAACTATATGCTAGACAATGCCGGCAAAGTTGCTGGTGACCCCGCCGTCATCAATCATTATATCGGAATTGCACGCCTGCTCCGGGCTAATTTCTATTATAAAATGGTAAAAAAATACGGCGATGTGCCTTGGTACTCACATGTATTAGGGACTACGTCAGAGGAACTATATAAGGCGAAGGATCCACGGACCGCAGTTGTGGACTCGGTGATGAAAGACCTTGAATTTGCTGCGGCAAATGTGCTCCCTGCACGTACAGATAATTCCTTCATAACAAAATGGAGCGCTTTGACCCTATTGTCCAGAATTTCGCTCCATGAAGGAACATTCCGAAAATACCATACAGAATTGAATCTGCAGAGCACTGCGCAGACATTTCTGGAAAGAGCAATTTCTGCTTCCCAAGAAATCATGAGCAATGGTGGTTTTTCAATCTCGGGAAACAGTGTTACAGATTACAGGGCACTTTTTTCCAGCAATAATCTTTCGACGAATAAGGAGATTATCTTTTTACAAAAAAACAGCCGTGATCTAGGTGTTGCAAACAATACCCATACAGTCCTGGATTGGCAGTGGGCGTTAAGCGCAAACTTAGCGAATGAGTTTTTAATGAAGGACGGAACTCCATTTACTTCTGTTACAGATTACGATAAGAAAAATTTCACAGAGATTTTCAAAGATCGCGACCCTCGCCTAGCGGAAACCGTCATGCCTCCGGGTTTTAGCAACAATGCTGCCAGCACACCTTATATCACACGCCCGGACTTCGGTGGATTACTACAAATTAAGTTTTACCCACGTGATCCTGCACTCCGCGGCGGATGGGAGCTGAATTATACTGATCTTCCTATCATGCGGTATGCCGAAGTCTTGTTGATTAATGCCGAAGCGAAAGCTGAATTAGGAAAGCTAAGTCAGGCAGACATTGACGCGACAATAAATAAGGTCCGTGGTCGTGTAGGCATGCCTACATTAAATCTCACGACAGCCAACGCAGCACCAGACGCTTATCTTGCGAAGCAATATCCAGCTGTAAGCGGAGCAAACAAAGGGGTTTTACTGGAAATTCGACGTGAGCGCCGTGTTGAGCTTGCTTGTGAAGGGTTCCGCTTTGACGATCTTTATCGATGGAAAGCAGGAGCACTGCTTGCTCAATCACCTTCTGGAATGTACATTCCTGCCTTAGGAGGAATAGACGTTACCGGAGATGGGGTTGCCGACATAGCTATTCTAAAAAAAGGAGATGATACCCCTATCGCAGGCCTTCCTGCCGCTGTAAAAGAAAAGATAGCCAAGTTTTATATTAATGAAGGGACTTTCTATCTCTCCAATGAGACTTCCGGAAAGATTATGTTCCTAGATGATAAAGCACCGCAACGTCCACGAAGCTTTGACGAAGCTAAATATTATTATTTTCCGATACCAATCGAACAGACTGTATTGAATCCAAAACTGGAACAAACTACAGGCTGGAAGTAATAGTTTGATCTAAAACAATAATGAGCCAGCTCTTCCTTGGATGCAGCTGGCTCAATTTTTATTTAAACAACATGAAATTACTCAATTTATTTGTCTGCTGTCTCCTTCCGATTCCCTCCCTTTTTGCACAACAGCGCGTCGGCCGGGTTTTTGAAGATCAGAATGCGAATAACCTCTTCGAACAGAACGAGAATCTACTTAGCGGAATCACTGTATCCGATGGCTATGATGTAGTAAAAACCAATAAAGACGGAACGTATACACTGCCCCATAACCCCAATGCCCGCTTTTTGTCTGTCACCGTCCCTAGTGGTTACAAGGCGACCAAAACGCATTACATTCCACTGCGTGCGGATGTAAAAAGTTGGGATTTTGGGTTAGTCAAAGATGACGTCCAACAAAACGATTTTCTGCGATTTATTCAGATCACTGACACAGAAACACCTCTATATGGACCTTGGATCGATAATGTCAGAAACTACGCCAAACAACAGCGTGCAAGTCTGATCATGCATACCGGAGATATCTGCTATGAACCGGGCATGCTTTTTCATGCCAAACAGGTTAACAGTGACCTAATGGGCAGACCGACCTATTATACTGTCGGAAATCATGACCTTGTCAAAGGTGAATATGGCGAAAAGTTATTTGAGGATCTTTTTGGACCGACCTATTACTCGTTCGATGCGGGACCGGCACACTTTGTCGTTACACCAATGCCAAATGGAGATTACAAGCCCAGCTACACCGCTGATCAGATCATTGCCTGGTTAAAAAAAGATCTAGCCTCAATGGATAAATCCAAGCCGTTGATCTTTATTAACCACGACTTCTTTGCAGGAACTGACTTTGTACTTAAAGGTGAAAAAGAACAGATCGATTTAAAGCAATACAACCTTAAAGCTTGGTTCTACGGACATTGGCACAACAATTTTGTCTTCAAACAAAATGGTGTCTATGTAGTTTGTTCGAACGCCCCTAATAAAGGCGGTATCGATAACTCTGCCGCACAATTTGTTGTTGTCGATGTTGACAAACAAGGGATCAAGAATATCAAACCTGTCTATACCAATCTACGTGACCACATCCAATTGGTGCGACCTGTGCTCAATCAGCCATTAAATGCGGGTCAAACACTTCCAGTATTGATCAACGCCTACGATAGTGAACGACAAATACAGGGCGTAGACCTCACGATATACTCGCATGATACCGGAAATCGCATCACCTCAACTTCGCTGACTCCTGCTGGCGACTGGGCATGGCAGGCCAACATCCCTTTCAAGAAACAAAGCCAAAAGGAGCAATATGATGCCCTTATTACGATTCGTTATGAGAATGGAGAGCAGACATTAAAGAAAGAAACGTTTAAACTCACCGCCGCAGAAAATAGCACGATTAAACTACAGTGGTTCACTTCGGCAAGCGGAAATATCTGGAAGACAAGTCCACTGGTTGCTGGCGATAAGCTTTTTGTAGCAACAATAGATGATGGCTTGGGAACCAACCACACGATCAAGGCATTGGATAAACGTAGCGGAAAAGTACTATGGTCGCTGCCAACGATCAATTCCCTCAAGCATAAATTACGTTTCAGCGATGGTATATTGCTGGCCACTGATGTTGAAACCAATGTCTATGCGATAGATGCAAATTCAGGTAAAGTCCTGTGGACAAAGAAACCTTCGGCGCCAAACCTCCCAACCTTTGTTTCTGGCGCTGCTCTTGACAATGGCATTTATTATACCGGGCTAGGAAAACGTATGTCGGCGATTGATATCCATACGGGCAAGCCTCTTTGGGAGGGTGTTGAACCATCAGGAGGAGAAGCTACGCCTGCAGAGCTATCTGTTGTCGGTCAAGTTCTTTTAGCTGGATACAACTGGAATGCGCTCTGTGCTTATGACATCCATAACGGGAAACTTCTCTGGAAACGTCAGGAAGATGGTTTACGTTTTAGAAGTGGCGGGGTGACAGCTCAAAATGATTACATCTATACAACCGGCCTCAATGGCATCTTTAAGATCGATCTAAAAACAGGAGAAATCTTACAGAAGAGCATTAAAACTGACGATTTTAAGGTAATGACAGCTCCGAAAATCGCTGGCGATCTTTTGGTCATGCCAACTTCCACCAATGGAATCAAAGCCTATGATCTGCAGACGCTGGAAGAGAAGTGGCATTTTTCTACAGAAGAAGCGCTTGTTTATTCCTCGGCATATAGTAGTCCTGATAACCACAAACTGGTCGGTACGGTTGAAGCGGCAGTCATTGAGGTGAAAGACAAGTTAGTTTTTGGTGCTTCAGACGGCTATGTCTACGTCCTTAATAAAGCGGGTAAATTAATAACAAAATTTAGCCTGGGTTCGCCTATATTTTCGGACATCACTGCCGATGGCGATTGCATTTATGTTGCTGATTTCGCAGGAAATGTTTCTTGTTTTAAACTGTAGCATGTATACGTAAAGCCAAAAAAGGGAGTTGCTAACTTCAGAACGAGTTAGCAACTCCCTTTTTCTTTTTATTCATAAAAATTGTAGACCACCTTTCGGTTTAAGATGAACAAATCTTTGGGTACCTAATCTTAACTAAAGTCAGATACACGTGTCCATCCTTTATTATGATCACCAAACCTGTACGTCAGCTTTAGCAGCTTACATCCAAGTTACGCTACCAGTTTCAACGTCATAGTTTGCGCCCACAATCTTAATTTTACCTTCTTCTTCAAGCTTACGGAGCGTTGAACTTTGTCTGCGGATGTCTCGGATCGCATGCTTAATGTTCTGTTGGTTTAGCTTTTCAAGCAGCACACTATTTTTTGACGAACGTTCTTCCCCCTGGTCGATCACCTCATTAATGATCGGGTCGAAATGGTTAATCAGGTGGTTCAGGTTATCCATTCCCATGCCCTCAATCTGCGCAGCATCCAATCCTCCTTTTAATGCACCACATTTGGTATGCCCCAGAACGACAACAAGTTTAGAACCGGCCACATTGCAACCAAACTCCATCGATCCTAAAATATCCTGATTGACAAAATTTCCGGCAATCCGGATACTGAAGATATCGCCCAGTCCCTGATCAAATATAAGTTCAGCTGAAGTACGGCTATCTATGCAGCTTAGCACCACGGCAAATGGCCACTGTCCTTCACGCGTAGCGTTCACCTGCTCGAGCAGATCGCGGTTAGCTTTCAGATTATTAACAAAGCGTTGATTTCCTTCTTTCAAAAAATCCAATGCCTTTTGCGGTGTAATCGTTGATTGTGTTTCGTAGGTATGTGCCTTCATAAAATTTTATTATTTGGAATATTAACGGTAAAATTAATAGGTTAGATTTATATTACCAACGGGACAAAATACGTGTAATTTGTTTTATTGTTTTACCCCACGCTTATGCAAGAGTTGTTTTCCAGTCCTCAACGCAAAACCCAACCAATATTCCCCAACCTTTTCTTATTTAGCTACAGTGACTTCGTTCTTTGCGTGATAATCCATCCAAGCTTTAATTCTTCCGACAAACATTTTAAGATAGTTTTCTGTCAAAAATATGTTGGACCAATCAAATCTTTGTGCCTGTACCCCAAGATAAAAAATAAAAATAGAAGCGCCAGCTTTTGGTATTAACCTGAGCTCTTTTTCAGATAAAAATCTGTTAGTCTGGTATCCCCGTATGAAGCTTTGAATTTTTAATTCATACTGCTCTTTATCTGATTCTATGAAAAACAGTTGTTTGCAGAAATATCCAACATCTAAAATTTGCCATCCATTTCCACAAAAGTCAAAGTCAAAAATCGTAATCTCCCTTTCGTCGGTAACGGCCATATTATCATACCATATATCCATATGTATAATTCCTTTTTTCGTATGATCAAAATCTGAATTTTGAAAATTTCTTCCAAACTCCCTAATGAATTCCATTTCTGGCAACTTGTCTGCAAAGAACTGTTTTAGGTACTTATAAGGTAGTTCTATAAGAGACTCCTTATTGTAAGATAGTCGTTTAATGTTCTTGTTTTCGGTATAGTTGTGGATATTTGCCATTAGAGAACCTATTCGAAAGCAAGTTTCGTTGTCCATAAATCTGATTTTTTCACCTTGAGCAAAGGAAAAAAGTACAACGTATCGGGTTCCTTCAGGTGCATTTATTTCTTGAATGAACACTCCGTCTTTATCTTCAATTGGAAAAGAAACACTTAAATTATTATTCTTTAATGATTTTAAAAGTTCAAGCTCTTCAATAATTTCGGTTTTTGACCTCCAATTATGACTATAAACTCGTAAAACGTATTTCGTTTCGGTATTGGAAAGAAAATACGTGTGATTCATTCCCGTTCTGAATAAGGTACAATTGTATTTGTCGTCTAGGCCATATCTATCTTTCACAAAATCTCCTAATTGTTTGGCAGAAAGAGTAGAGGCAATAACAGGAAATGTTGTCATTTTTTTTTCGCTAAATTTTTTATCCACCCACAACTTTTGTTTATGATTCACTTCTTTCTTGGGAGTTCGTATAGGTTTTGTAGATACTAAAAGACAAAAAAAGCTTACAATATGAATTGCAAGCTTTTTTTATCTTTCGATCTGTAGCCCGTAGGGGAATCGAACCCCTGTTTCAAGAATGAAAATCTTGCGTCCTAACCCCTAGACGAACGGGCCGTTTTCTGTTTCGGTGTGCAAATATAGAAATATTTATAAATGTGTCAAAATTTTTATATTTTTTTTATTCATTTTTTTTGAAATAGATCATAAACCCCTCTAGAATAGCTATATTTAAAGTCATTGAAAAAGTAACCAACATGACTAATTTAAAAAAAATCAAAAAACCGCTACTCTATGCCGGACTGGCCTTGGCTTTATTAAGTCAGGAAGCCTATGCCCAAAAGTCGAGTGCAATCGCAGATCAACTGCAACTCACCTGGAAGGTTAAGGACGGACAGAATATCCGCAAAAATCCAGTATCCACCATTATTTTAAAGAACAAAGGTAAAAGTGCCATCAAACTTAACGATTGGAGCCTATGGTTTAATTTTATCCGGTCTATTGATCCCGATAAGGTAGATAATCGTTTTGCTATCGACCACAGAAACGGTGACCTTTTTCAAGTAAGCTTTAAGAAGAATAACTTTTTATTAAATGCGCAAGATACCGTCCATATCGATTTCATCACGACTGGACTGGTCAACTATACTGATGGCCCCATTGGCCTCTATTTAAAAAATAACCAAACTGGACTTGCCACAAATATTTCGGATTATTCAGCGAGTAAAACGGCACCTCAATCGGAAACTGAAAAGACGGACTACTTTGCTTATAAATACACGCAAAACAAACTTGTCGAAGGTGTAGAAGCACAGCCGATTATTCCTTTGCCGAGCAGCATCAGCATCAACAATCAAGAAAAATTCAATGTATCTACAGGGACAAAACTTTTTGTGGACAATGAATTTGCGAAGGAGGCAACTTTTCTGACAGATTTCCTGAGCACCTATTCAGGCATTAAACTATCGGCTTCTTCCGGACAGGGAGAGGGCATTGCAATTGTCAAAACGAACAACCTAAAACCCGAATCTTATCGCTTGACGATCGGTGCTATGGGTGTACGAATAGAAGCTTCAGATAAAGCGGGTGCATTTTATGCCATACAATCGCTAAAATCGCTGATCAATCATCGTCAATGGAATAAGACTGCAAAATCAATAGCAGTACCTTATGGCAACATTGAAGATAGCCCGCGCTATGGCTACCGAGGATTTATGTTAGACGCTGCCCGTAATTTCCATAGCAAGGCTGAGGTTTTAAGGCTATTGGATCTTATGGCTGCGTATAAGTTGAACAAGTTCCATTTCCACTTCATTGACGACGAAGGCTGGCGATTGGAAATCCCATCTTTACCTGAACTCACGGCTGTTGGAGCCAATCGTTCGGCTAATTTTGAAGATGGAAAAGCAATACAGTCTGCTTATGGATCTGGAGCGGTGGCCAAATCGAATCAATTCTACAGTGTTGCCGACTATATCGAAATTTTAAAATATGCGCAGGCAAGACATATCGATGTTATACCTGAGGTAGAAACACCGGGGCATGCTCGTGCAGCTATCAAGGCAATGCGTGCGCGTTTTGCCCATTACTCAAAACTTGGCGATAAGCAAAAAGCAGAAGAATTCTTGCTGGACGATTCAGAGGACAAATCCATTTACAACTCTGCACAAAACTGGAATGACAATGTCATGAACCCTGCCCTGCCCTCAACGTATCACTTCCTAAGCAAGGTGATCGATGAAATCAAAGCAATTCATGAGCAAGCTGGAGTTCCGTTGAAAATTATCGACCTGGGCGGCGACGAGACGCCAAGTGGTGTTTGGGAGAAATCGCCGAAGGTATTGGCCTTTATGAAAGAAAATAATATCGCCAATGTACTCGATGTATGGCCGCTGTATATTACCAAGATTAATGCCCTTGTTCAAGAAAAGGGACTGACGATGTCCGGATGGGAAGAGATGGGCATGCGCAACAAAGGTAAAGGCATGGTCGTAAACGCTGACCTGGGAAAATCGGGCATTCACCTGAATGTGTGGAACAATCTCCCTGGCCAAGGACAGGAAGACCTTGCCTATCGATTGGCCAACGCAGGGTATAAAGTTGTTTATACGAGTGCGGCCAATAACTACCTGGATATGTCATGGGACCGTGACTTTGCAGATCCGGGACACAGCTGGGTGGGTACGGTTAATTTGAATAGAACCTATTCATTTTCCCCTGAAAATTTCTTTATCAATCTACGCAAGGATGATATAGGAAAAGATCTGGTGAAGGAAGCTTATACCAACAAAGAACAGCTCACGGCCGAAGGGAAGAAAAACCTACTCGGGATAAAAGGCGCCCTGTGGGCAGAAAAGGTATCTACAGACCACCGTCTCGAAGAAATGATCTTTCCACGTTTAATTGCGATTGCTGATCGCGCGTGGGCACCCGAACAGGCCTGGGAAAAAGGGGATTCTTTTGACGAAGCTACTTATCGTAAATCGTATACCTCCTTTATCAAAAAATTGGGGGAAGATGAATTGAGAAAACTGGATAGGATAAATGGAGGCTATACCTATCGACTTCCAAAAATTGGAGTTAAGAAAGAGGGAAACCAACTCCTTATCAATACCGATTATCCTGGTTTCAAAGTCTATTATAGCGACAACGGTAGTACACCAACATTGAAATCTAAAACTGTGAGCGGCCCGATACCATTCCAGACTGGCAAAAAATACTTATTTAAAGTATTTGATGCTAATGGACGATCAGGTGATGTGATCAGCTATTAATTCATTGGGATTCAAAATAATGATTGCTATTGACGTTGATAACGCCAAAAAAGTAGCCTAAAATAACATCAGTCACTCCAGGAGCCAGCTATTTGAGATGGCACTTAAGCGCGATAAAGGCAACATAGAATAAAAATAGGGCTGTCCAACTTCTTTGGACAGCCCTTCTGTTTTATAGACTCTGTATCTTTAAAACTTATAACTCAACGCAACAGCTGCATTTCTTGGATCAATCTGATTGATAAAACCACCACGGAAGTATGAATTCAATCCAATCTCATTGGTGATATTATTTACAAAGACTTTCGCATCAAATTTGCGCCATTTGTAGCCTACCTGCGCATTTAATGTGGTATATGCGGGCATATTGAAAGGTTCTGTACCATAATATTCGCCGTGTCCATTTGGGGTTAAGCTATATTCATTGACAGGTCGGTCTCCAACATAATAGACTCCCGCACTTAAACTCAGGTTGCGAAGAGCTCCTTGATTAAATACATATTGTATCCATGCATTTGCCGTATGTTTTGGTGCATTCATCGGTGCTGATCCATCCATATAGGAAGGCGAATTTTTATATCGTGCATCTAAATAAGCATAGCCTAACATCACCGTCAAATTTTCCAATACACGGCCATTCAACTCAGCCTCAATACCGTCACGTACCAGATCCCCAGCCTTAAAGTATAATCCTGTAGGATCATTAGTCCCAACCTTATACTCCGCATTGGTCAAGTTAGAGGTATAAATATGGAAATAGGTTAAATTGAAACGTAAGCGATTATTCAGCCAATCGGATTTAATTCCCCCCTCAAATTGTTCCGTTTTAGAAGCTCCTGCTGCTGTGCCATCTGTCAATGGATTCGCAGCATTCCTTAAATTGGTTGAGTTCGTATAAGACCCAAATACATTGAAATTCTCAAATGGTGTAACAATCACCCCTGCCATTGGATTCCAGGCCGACTCTCGTTTATTACCGTTTGATGTGAAATCTTTTGTTGTGATTTCAGAATAACGTAAACCTAATACAGCCTTAAGGTATTTATTAAATTCGATCACATCCTGCCCCATAAATCCGATAGAGGAGTAATAACTGCGTACAGGAGTTCCGGCGGTATAGCTGATTTGCTTTCCTTTGCGTTGGTTGCCCAAAGAATCGACATAGACAACTTCCGAGAGATCATTTACCCAATCACCATGGATATCAATAATGTCTATAACCGAACTATTTTGATCTGCCTTTTTCAAAAGGACATTTTTCTCCAGCGGACTTAATTTACCTGCAAAAGAAGTTGTTGTCGCATCTGCGATACGATAATCTACCCCTGCCTGAACCAAATGTTTTACTTTACCTGTATAAAGGTCTTTTCCGATCAGGTCAAACTGGAACGTTTTATTCTTATCATCGCGCAGGTTTTTGCTCATTGAGCGCGAGAATGTATTATATTGTTTTGCATCATCTTTAATCAATGAAGAAGATGATGACTGGTTATCAACCTGATAAGATGATGTAGCAATAGAAGCTCTAATACTCCAGCGATCGGTCAATTCATGATTGATCTGAGCCATAAAGCTCTTCATCTCCGTGTTATTATTGTCTGAATTGAAACCCAAAAACTTATTGTTTGGGATAACATATAGCGCATTCACCCCTTGGGATGGATTTAAATTGACCGCAGAATTAACCGGTGTACGATTATCGTTAAAATAATCGCCCTCCAGTGTAATTGTCGTCTTATCTGTCGGTTTCCAGGCCAAAGATGGGTTTAGATAGACTCGGTTGGACGATACACTTTTGCGATAGCTATCGCTGCGCTCATACGCTCCATCCATTCGAAAAGCGACAGTCTGTTTTTTATCCAATACAGTTTGGAAATCAAAGGTCGGACGGAATTGCCCCCAGCTTCCGGCACGTACGCCAATTTCACCAGAATTCGTAAAATTGGGTGTTTTAGTAACCACATTGATTACTCCACCTGCATTACCAATATCTGTAATAACACCTTGTGTCACAGCTGCAGACCCTTTAATCATCTGGATAGATTCCACACCCTGCATATCAACTACGCCGGACGCCGTCTGAAATTGCGAATCCATCCGCACGCCATTCTTCAATACAGGTACCCCTCTGAAACCACGTGTTGACAAGGATTCTTTAACCCCACCATAAGAGCCAAACAAGGTTACACCCGGAATATTTCTTACTGCATCAGTCAACGTAAGAATACCTTGGTCTTGAATTACCTTATTGGAGATAACAGAAATACTCTGTATTTGATCCGAAGGCTTCAATGGCATACGTGTAATCATTTCCAGGCCCTTTGGTTTTTTGTTGCGTTCACCAAACACTTCTACTTCATCAATAGCTTGCTCATTGCTAATCAGGGTAATTGGGTCAATAACCACTTCACGGCTTGCTGAACTAAAAACATAATCAATAGCCGTTGTCTGATAACCCATATAAGAGAATTTGATCACCGTATTTTGGTCTACGCCATGTAGCCTAAAATGACCTCTGTGGTCTGTCCGCACTTTTTTATCTCCTATTGAAACGGTTACTGAACGTAGTGGATTATTTTGACCATCAACAACTTTTCCTTTGACGATCCCCGAAGTCTGACCATATACTGCACCTCCGATTAAAAATGTAGAAGCAAGAGCTAGTAAGTGTTTGTCCATGTTAATAATTTTGGGTAATTATTTTTAATTATTCTAAATAACACCGCAAAGGTATAAAAAATAAGCTATTTAGAATGATTAAAAATAAAAAAGTCCTGAACCACCTAAGGCTCAGGACTTTTTATTTATCTAGACAATTATTTTAGTCAAATTTCCATCTTACAAATGCTTCAATCGCTTCATAGTTTGCTAGACCTAATTGGTCATATAAAGCTGCTGTTTCGCTTGTACGATCTTCAGCACGTACCCAGAATTCGCGTGGATCATCACCAGGGAATACAGGTAAATCCTTTTGAGATTGATGTTTAAAGATGGCTAAACGTTTGCGATAAACTTCTTGTGGAGATAGAGGAACGGCCATTTGGATCTCGTGAATTGGATATTCATGCCAAGCACCTCTATATAACCATAACCAACAATCTTTGGTCCATTCGTCTGTCTTGCTCAATCTGCTCAATGCCTCAAACAGGATATCGAAACATACTTTGTGTGTGCCGTGCGGGTCAGCAAAGTCACCTGCAGCAAATACCTGATGTGGTTTTACATGACGCAGTAATTCCATCGTCTGTTGAATATCATCTTCAAAAGATACATTTTTTGAAAACTTCTGTCTATCGTAGAATGGTAGATCCTGGAAATGGATATTTTCATCTGGCAAACCAACCAAACGCGCTCCCGCAATTGCCTCACCTTTACGGATCAATGCTTTGATTTTACGGACAAGTTCAGTATCGATCTGATTTGGTTTTTTTGTTGCAAAAATTGCCCTTTCCTCATCATAAATCCGAGAGATCTGAGCAGCTTCAGCATCTGCCCCTATTTGTTTCGCTAAATCTTCAGCAAACTCGAGATAACGGACGACATCATCATCCCAAACCGCTGTATTACCACAAGTTTGATAAGCGACATGGACATTGTGCCCTTGGTCGGCCAGGCGAATAAATGTACCGCCCATCGAGATCACATCATCATCGGGGTGTGGCGAAAATACAATCACATTTTTCTTCGCTGGATTGGCGCGCTCAGGACGTTGTGAATCGTCTACATTGGGTTTACCTCCCGGCCATCCAGTAATTGTATGTTGAAGTTCATTGAATATACGGATGTTGATATTATATGCCGGACCGGTCTCTGTCACCAGCTTGGCCATACCGTGCGCATTATAATCTTCGTCTGTCAGTTTCAAGATTGGTTTTTTAATCTCCAAAGCCAACCAAACAACGGCCTTCTTAATTAGTTCAGGTGTCCAGGTAACATCTTCTGCCAACCAAGGAAGATCAAAACGTGTCAACAAGGAAGCGGCAGCTTCATCAAGAATAAATTCAACGTTATCCGATAACTGAAGATAAGTTGCAGGAATCTCTGAGGAGATTTCACCCTCAACTGCTTTTTTAATGATCTCAGCCTTTGTCTCGGTCCAAGCCATTAAAATAATCTCTCTTGCTTTGAAGATTGTACCTACTCCCATCGTAATCGCTTTTGTTGGTACATTTTCTTTTCCACCAAAAGCACGGGAAGCATCGCGACGGGTCAAATCGTCTAACGTTACTACACGTGTACCTGAGTTAGGCGCAGAACCCGGCTCATTGAAACCGATATGGCCTGTACGACCAATACCTAATAATTGAATATCTAAACCTCCCGCAGCTGTAATTTTCTGCTCGTAAGCCTCACAGAATGCATTTACTTGATCAGGAGCTAAGGTACCATCTGGAATATTTACATTTGCCGCATCGATATCGACATGATCGAACAAGTTTTTGTTCATAAATGTCACATAGCTCTGATCGGCATCAGGTTGCATAGGATAGTATTCGTCAAGATTGAAGGTAATCACGTTCTTAAAGCTTAAACCTTCTTCTTTGTGCAAGCGAATCAATTCTTGATAGACTTTTACTGGTGTGGCACCAGTTGCAAGGCCCAGCACAGCTTTCTCACCTTTCTCTTGCTTTGCACGAATAATTTCAGCAATACGATTTGCAACGTTTTTCGAAGCTGAATTTTGATCTGGATAGACGCTCACAGGGACTTTTTCGAAGCGTGTTTCTTCCAATAAATTTAATCTAGCCATTTTATGGGTATGTTGATAAACGTGAATTACAAATTTATAAAATTAGTACCTCAAGTTGAAGTAAAATTTTAATAAAGTAGTTCATTCTTAACAATATTTTAAATAAAACCTTTTAGCTATAATTTTAGCCGATAAATAACCCTAAATCTTTTTCAGAATCTCAACTGCTTTCCATAACGTTTCGTCCTTTTTAGCGAAACAAACGCGTAAAACCTGCTGATTTGTAACCTCTTTATAGAACGCAGAGAGTGGAATTGTCGCAATTTTATATTGCTCCGTTAGCGAACAGGCAAACTCAAACTCCTTTTCCTGGCTAATCGAACTATAATCTATATTAAGGAAATAAGTCCCCTCGCAGGGAAGAATCTTAAACCGCGATTCCTTTAATCCATCCTTCAATAGATTTCTTTTCTGCTCAAAAAAGGCTGGAAGCCCCTTTACATAACTTAAATCACCCAAATATTCAGCTATGGCAAACTGCATGGGGCTGTTGACACTAAAGACGTTAAATTGATGTACCTTCCTGAATTCTTGTGTCAGCAGGGCTGGTGCAATACAGTAGCCTATTTTCCAGCCGGTTGTATGCAATAGTTTTCCGAAGGAGGCAATGACAAAGCTTCGCTCGCGCAAAGTAGGAATTCCAATGACGGATTGGGGCAGGACCCCATCAAAAACGATATGTTCGTACACTTCATCACTCAGCAACAGTGTGCTGGTGCCTTCCAATAAGGTCCCTAACTTAATCAGCTCTTCTTTATCCAATACTTTTCCCGTTGGATTGTTTGGATTATTGATGATTATCAATCGCGTTTTGGCATTAATTAATGTGGCCACGTAATCCCAGTCAATCCGAAAATCGGGCGCCAATAATCGTACAGGTACAACTTTGCCACCAAACAGCTCGATAGTCGGCGCATAACAATCATATGCAGGTTCAAATATAATAACTTCATCCTCCGGTCTAACAACGGTCGCGATAGCTGTAAAAATGGCCTGCGTACCTCCTGCGGTGATAGTAAGTTCTTCCGTTGCATCGACTTCAACGTCATAAATCTCCTTGTATTTCTTGATTATCACATCCCGTAAGGGTTGTGCTCCGATCATTGGCGCGTATTGGTTATATCCCTTTTCCATAGCCTGAGCAACCAATTGGACCAATTTCGGGTCGGTCTCAAAATCGGGAAAACCCTGGGAGAGATTTAATGCCTGCTGCGCATTGGCCAGCATGGTCATTTTGGTAAAGATCGTCGTGCCGACATGTGGAAGTTTAGAAGTTAGGTTCAAGTTCATTTTTTGACATTTTATTAATCTACTAAATTAGTGGATTTTCTTATATTTGTAAATATATATAAGAATAGTAACATGATAAAATACATCACACTACTTTTTTTGGTTCTGCCATTCTTCGGATCCGCACAGAAAAAGGAACTTACTAAAGAGGAGTACATCGCCCGTGTCAAGGCTGCTCCAGATTCGATCTCTACATTGGTTGACTTACGCCGCGTTGGTGGTTATGATCCAGTCTACCCCGAGCTTCAGACACTCTATAATACACTGAGTAAAAATGTAAAGAATTCCAATGAGGGAAAAGAGTTTCAAGCGTATTTAAATACCTTAGAAACAGTTCAGATTGGGAAAATTGCACCAGCATTTACGCAAAATGATACCAGTGGCAATCCTGTAAAACTTTCAGATTTTAAAGGAAAATATGTGCTGCTTGATTTTTGGGCATCTTGGTGTCCCGATTGTCGTGTTGAAAGTCCAGATCTTGTAAAAACATACCAACAGTTCAAAGGTGAAAACTTTGAAATATTAGGTATTTCCTTTGATAAGGACCGCAACTCCTGGATTAAGGCCATTCATGCAGATAAATTACACTGGAGACATGTTTCAGATTTAAAACGTTGGCAGAATGATGTCGGAACCCTATACGCCGTAAAATCTATTCCGCAGAATGTCCTGATTGATCCCAATGGGAAAATTGTCGCGAAGAACTTACATGGGGATGCCTTGCGCACAAAACTGAAAGAAGTATTGAAAAAGTAATATATAGACAATCATTAAACTAAAAAGACCATGCCTTTATAAAAGCATGGTCTTTTTAGTTTAACAATGAATGTGTTTCTAATCGGAAAGACAGAGAAAGATTGTCCAAACAAATAAGGCCATTAAACTATCGCGTGCATTCCATAACATAGCCGTATCTCCTAACCAAATAAGGCACTGAATATATCCTCCAACTTGGCGACAGGGCGAATAGCAATATTATATTTTTTCGCGTCCAGCCCTTTGGTGTTAAATTTAGAAATAAAAATTCCGTCGAACCCCAGCTTTTCTGCCTCCTGTATCCGTTGTTCGATCCGATTTACAGCTCTTATCTCGCCCGATAAACCTACCTCACCTGCGAAAGTCAGATTGGAGCGAATCGGAATATCCTGCTGTGAGGAAATAATCGCCACAACAACAGCCAGATCAATTGCAGGATCTTCTACGCGCAATCCGCCGGCGATATTCAAGAATACATCTTGTGCACTCAGCCTGAAACCAAAGCGTTTCTCCAAAACGGCCAAAAGCATATTTAACCGTTTCGTATCGTAACCCGTAGAAGAACGCTGTGCAGTACCAAATGCCGAGTTACTTACCAGTGCCTGTACTTCAATCATCATCGGTCGCATTCCTTCCAGCATTGCCGCAATGGAAACCCCACTAACAGGTTCGTCACGTTGCGAAATCATAATCTCAGAAGGGTTTGTCACTTCTCTCAGTCCTGATCCCTGCATTTCGTAAATACCGAGTTCTGAAGCCGATCCAAAGCGATTTTTTACAGCCCGTAGAATCCGGTAGACATGGTGGCGATCGCCTTCAAATTGGAGCACCGTATCCACCATATGCTCCAAAACCTTGGGGCCAGCAATTGATCCGTCTTTGGTAATATGTCCCACAATAAAGACTGGCGTGCTCGTTTCCTTGGCAAACCGCAGCAATTCAGCGGTACATTCCCGTACCTGAGAAACCGACCCTGGGGCCGATTCAATCTGTGAAGAATGCAGAGTCTGTATGGAATCGATGACAATAACATTGGGCTGTACCGTCTCGATCTGCTTGAAGATATTTTGAGTGGATGTTTCTGTAAGAATATAGCAATTGGCTTTGGATGATTGCGACAATCGTTCGGCCCGCATCTTAATCTGCTGTTCACTTTCCTCCCCAGAAATATAAAGTGTCTTGACTTGCGGGATAGACAACGCAAGCTGCAACATCAAAGTCGACTTACCAATCCCAGGCTCTCCACCGATAAGCACCAGTGATCCCGGAACAATACCGCCACCAAGAACCCGATTGAACTCTTGGTCAGGCGTGGATATACGTGACTCATCTTGGTAAACAATTTCATGAATAATCGCAGCTTTATTCGCCCTTTTCGTACTACCTCCTGTTGTAGAACTACGCCATTCGGGGACTTTTGAACTCGTTTTTTCGACGACTTCTTCAACAAAACTGTTCCATTGCTTGCAAGAAGGACATTGTCCCATCCATTTGGGAGACTCATACCCACAGTTTTGACAGAAGTATGCTGATTTTGATTTTGCCATGCTACGAATTTACAAATTTATAGCTGTTAAAAGCGTCATGATATGCCGCACGCATTATATATTCCCAAGATAGTACCTAAGGGCTGATCAGCCTTTCAATAATGCTACTTCTATAGCGGTTTAAGTTAATATGCAGTATATTACTATATACAGTCTCAATGCTGTAGCAATACGTCAACAATACTGCATGTATACTGGAACCTCACTCAAAAGTCTTAAAAAAACCAAAGAGGTTATCGCTCATTTTCTTTTAAAATCCGTAAGAAATTTTGCCCCATAATTTTTGCTATATCCGCATTTGAATATCCTCGTTCCAGCAGCGCTTTAGTTAATAGCGGAAATTTAGAAACATCTTCCAAACCTTGGGGTGAGGATTCTATGCCATCGAAGTCAGAGCCTACCGCAACGTGATCAATACCCACTTTTTTGACCAGATAGTCAATATGATCCAATAATTTCGATAGTGGAGCATCAGCTTGCTGTTGAAGTTCTTTGGGCAACTTTTCATACATAAACCAAGTACTCAATTTTGTATCCCCCTGATCGCCAAATTTACTTACATACAAACCCTTGAGCCTTGTTTCATAGGCTGGATCCAAAAAACCCGAATAAAAATTCACTCCAACCACACCGCCATTTTTTTTCAGCGCCTCCAATTGCGCATCTTTCAGATTGCGGAAATGTGGACATAAATGATAGGCATTGCTATGGGATACCAAGATAGGCTTGGTCGTTATCGCCAGCACGTCATAAAAAGTCTGTTCGCCACCGTGGGATAGATCAACCATCATGCCTAGTTCGTTCATCTTCCGGATAATGGCCCGTCCTTGGTCTGTTAACCCCTTATCCTTAGCGTTCATACCAGCCGATTCCATCGCGGCACAACTCGCCCAGGACAAATTGTAGTTCCAGGTCAACGTCAGGTATCTGGCGCCACGCTTATAGAGCCGCACGAGATTATCAATACTTCCTTCGATCATATTCCCCCCTTCCACACCGATCAAAGCGACTATTTTTCCTGTTTTCAATATCGAATCGATATCTCCTGAAGACTTTGCCAAACTTATTTTATCGGTATTCGCAGCAATCATTTTCTCCAAGGCATCTATTTGGTCATTTGCGTGCTTGAATGCATCAGATTTCCATTTAGTATCATCTGACCATACGGCAAATACCTGGACATCTACCCCTCCCTCCTGAAGCCGCGGCAAATCAGTCGCTCCTGACTTTAATCGCTGACCGATATTCTTCCCCTGAAAAATTGATTCATAAATCACATCATTGTGTCCATCGACGACAACCAAATCCTGATGTATCTGCTTATAGTCTTGGCCGTACACAGCACTATTGAGCACCGTCATTCCTAGTCCGATTAATAAGAGGTCCTTGATCATTTTTGACTTTCGTTTATCGATTCATAAATAGCATCCTGAATCCTGCTTCTGATATTCAGGTCCAAGAGCTTGGTACTCACCTGAGGATGTACGCGATTAGACAAAAAGATATAGATCAATTGGTTTTGCGGATCAATCCAGATGCATGTCCCCGTATACCCAGTATGTCCAAATACAGAACTATTCGCCAGCTTAGATGGATATTCGTTTTTTGGATTTGGATCCCAGCGATCAAATCCCAGTCCTCGACGGCTTGTGGCAGATTGCTTGGAGGTAAATAGATCTATTGTTTCAGTTTTAAAATATCGCTCACCACCGTACTCGCCTCTATTCAATAAAAGCTGACCATAGATTGCCAGATCGTTTGCGGTAGCAAATAACCCGGCATGCCCGGCAATCCCACCTGCCATTGCAGCCCCCTGGTCGTGTACATAACCTTCTAACAATACTTTCCGAAAGGAGGTGTCTTGCTCCGTAGGAACAATTTCATCTTTTGCAAAACGCTCTCTGGGAAGATAACCAGCACGCGTCATCCCCAAAGGTTTATAAAAATTTTCCTGCACATAATCTTGTAGCGGCTCAGCAGTCTGATGTTCAGCAACTTCTTTCATCACATACATGCTGATATCGCTATACACATAGTTTCCTGTGGGTTTAACCGGTGATTTTAGCATTTCCGGCCACATGACATCGCGGTAATAATGATTGAGAATATAGCTATTGTCTGCCATTTTCACTTGATGGTTGTCATCGTGTACCGATACAACATCTCCTGTTTTCAAATATTTATAAAAAGGAATAAAAGGCGTAAATCCCGCTTCATGCAGCATGACGGAACGGAGCTTAATATCTTTTTTATTGCTATACTTTGCCTGCCATAGGTAGTGTCCCATGGTACTATCTAGATTAATGACATTCCGTTCGGTAAGACGCATAATTACGGGCGTAGTACCTGCAATCTTACTAACAGACGCTAGATCAAATATATCATTGATTTTTGTGGAGATGTCTTTGGAGTAGGTGTGAAATCCGTAAGATTTCTCCAATAAAACCTGTCCATCCTTCACAACCATAACCACGGCACCCGGCGTTGCTTGCTTATCAATGGCTTCTTGTGCGATGGCATCAATTTTCTTGGTCAGCTTTGCCAGGTTTAGATTAGAGCTTGATGCAGCACCATACTGTAATCTTGTCTGTGAAGTTTTGATATGACCGGCAGTGATCGGGGCTCCGCCAAAAATTGACATCGCCAGATGGCGCTGCCCTATTTCTGAATCAGGCGCGAGCAATTCAACCAAGTCAGACTGCAGGTGTTCAGATAAACTCTTTTTGCGTTTTTCATTTTCAAAAAAATGGCAAAGGATCACTTTTTTATTGTTTAATACAGCCTGTTTTAACTGTGCTAGGCAATCAGCATCCAAGTCATCTTCCTTTCCAGCTACAATAATCGTATTGTAATATTTGATATCCTCATCAAATTTGCTAAAATCAAAAATTTTAGTGTTTGCATAACGGGCCAATTGTTCCGTGAATACACTATATTTCGCAGCATTAGGAACAACAACTGCTATATGGAGCTGATCTAGATTTTTCAGAGGCAATAGCTGATCCAGGTTATTGAAAAGAATCGTTTCATTTTTAATCGTGGATTTATACTGAGCAAACAAGGGGGAAATACAGAACAAACCTGCAAATAACACCCCGAAAAATTGTTTTTTCATTCTGCTTTTATCGTTTTTTAGGTTCTATCAAATAAAAATACGAATAAAATCATGAAGCAATAGGACTCTCTGAAAAAAAATCAATTTTGTTACTCTTGTAGCCTTTGTGGATGTATACATCCATTCAGCAGTTAACCATAGCCCATTAGCATTTTGAGCAAATTTCCAACAGGCTTGAATTAATCGGTCCCGATTGCATCATGAAGGTTTTTTCTGTAAGTTTGATTAATGCCAGAATTGATTCAAGATAAAACAATATTTTCCTTACTGGAAGTCAGCCGCAGTATCCAAAAGACGCTTGCAGAACGGTATAAGAGTTTGTATTGGATTAAAGCCGAAATGAATAAGCTTAATCATTATACACATTCGGGCCATTGCTATCCTGAACTGGTCGAAAAACAGGATGGCAAAATTGTCGCCGAGATTCGGTCCATCTTATGGAAAGCTGATTATAATCGGATCAACAGCAATTTCCTTAAAATTGCTCAAGAACCGCTACGGGAGGGGATCACGATGTTATTTCAGGCAAGTATCTCCTATGATCCCATGTACGGGCTTAGTCTACGTATTGTTGATATTGATCCGACATTTACCCTGGGTGAACTTGAAAAGGAGAAGATAGACAGTATTCGAAAGCTGAAAGCAGAGGGCATTTACGAGTCCAATAAATCACTTCCCTTTCCCGTCGTTCCCAAACGGTTGGCGATTATTTCAGTGGAAACAAGTAAAGGGCTTTCGGATTTTTACAAGATTATCAACCAAAATCCCTGGGGCTACCGCATCGAATGCACGCTCTTCCCGGCCTTATTACAAGGGGACAAGTCAGTACCTTCTATTATCAATCAACTTGCTGTTATAGCCGAAAGAATTAGCATGTATGATGTTGTCGCTATTATTCGCGGTGGCGGTGGGGAGGTCGGACTTTCCAGTTACAACAATTATCTATTGGCACGGGCTATTGCTATATTTCCCATCCCTGTATTGACTGGAATTGGGCATTCGACCAACTATACTGTTAGCGAAATGGTCGCCTATAAGAATGCGATTACCCCCAGTGAACTTGCCGATTTTCTGATCCAGAAGTTTCATAATTTTGCCATCCCAATCGATCGGGCTGCAGAGCGTATACAGCAGCTGATTCTTACCCGATTTAAAGAAGAACGTCATACACTGTCTCAACTGGCAACGCATATTCAATGGGTCGGAAAAAGAGAAATTCAGATCTCAAGCACGGCTATACAACAAATTCAAAATGAGCTTCACTCACTAATAAAATTACGATTTTATGAATGCAAAACGGCTCTGGCACATACCGAGCGGATTATTCAGCTCTCTGATCCAATTCGCCTTTTAAAACAAGGCTTTTCAATTACGAAGGTCAATGGTAAACTGCTTCAATCCGTTACGCAAGTATCTCCGGGAGATGTCATACAGACGATACTTGAATATGGAGAACTTACCAGTACGGTAACGGATAAATCGCCGCAAGAAACTCATGAAGATACCAAAAATTAAGTGAAGCTATTGAGCAAAAAAAATTTTAAACAAGAATAAAGAATGGAACAGCATTATACGTATACAGATGCCTTTAATGAGTTACAGATCATTGTAAGGGAGATTGAAAATGGAACAACTAATATTGATGAGCTCGCCGGAAAAATCAAAAGAGCATCCGATCTTATTCAAATCTGTAAAGCCAAATTAACAGCGACAGAAGACGAAGTGAACAGTTTATTGCAAAAGCTATCCCCGGATCAGGATACTCTTGATGAGGAATAGCTAAACTAAACGGCAAGGCACATCGAGATCCTCTGTAAAATAATAGCTGGCACACAAACGGTGATAGCCATCTGCTATAATCAGTTTACCATTTGCCCGGACCAGCAAGATTGGAGACAGTTTTTCTTTCTTCTTGATCTTTCTCAGATTTTCCTTCACATGGCGATTGGTTTCAGGGAGCAACGGGAGCGCACTTGCCCGCAAAATATCTTTCGATTTCTTTTTAACTGTACTGCCCCCCCTAAGTTTGTCAACAAAGATCTTACATTCTGCCGGAACAAATAAAAGTTCCAAATAATCATAAGCTGCGGGGAAGACATGTTCCTGAGGATCAGCTAGCCAAAACACTGGTGTTTTTTCAATTTTAACGGTACCCATATGCTGAATTCTTATAATACTTTTCAGAGAAATATCGTCTTTTTTAATACTGATAAGCGACGACCTGCTTATCACGTCGCACTGTATCTACAAACGCTCTATGTTTAGTGACATTCCCCGTCAATCGCCATACTGTATTTAAACTTTCTTTGTTATAGCGCTGACTTATGATAACAGCCTTAAAGCCCATGCCTCGGATTAACTGCTCTGTATGTTCAAAGTCTGCTTCAGACGATGTTTGTAGTTCATAGTCTTTTATTTTGTGATAATTATCAATATAGGTCTGTAAATAGGTTAACAGTGCCAAAATTATCAAGACCAGCCCAACGCCAATAAAAGCTAAAAATAGGTATCCGGCACCGACACACATTCCCAGGGAAGCTGCAGCCCAGATCGTGGTAGCAGTGGTTATACCGCTTACTTTGTTGTCTTCTTTGAAAATCACTCCAGCCCCCAGGAAACCAATACCAGTAATAATATTTGCGGCCAATCGATCTGGATTTGCTAGTCCAATTTTCAGCGAAAGGATCGTAAAGAGACACGAACCAAAACTCACCAATATAAAGGTCCTTAAACCAGCCGATTTATTTCGATACTCCCGTTCAATACCGATCAGCAGACCTATTAAGACTGACAACAAAATAAGCACAACATCCTGTGTTTCGAAAGGTCGTACAAGGTTATCCATGGGTTCTTTTCTTCTTCATCCAATTTAAGAAAAATAGGGAGATCTATCAAATGATCTCCCTATTTATAAAATAACTTTTCATTGACCTAATACATCGGAACTCCAATCAGTAGTAATGATATATCATAATAAGCTTGATTTTCATAGACCTAATACATGGGCACCTCAATCAATAATAATTTGGCATCAAAACAAGCCTCAATTTCTATTTTTTCCGTTTGGTACAAACCAATAGCATCCCTTCTTGAAAGTGTTTCATTTTCGACGAGGACCTTCCCTTCCAAAACAAAAAGATAAAGACCGTTCTTCTCCGAATGAACGGTATACTCAATTTTTCTGCCCAGGTCTATATCTGCCAGATTAAAATAGGCATCCTGATGGATGTGAACGGCATTGAGATCTGCGTTGTCGGGCGAAACAATGGTCGCAAACCTATTGTGCTTATCCAGCTGAAGGTACGATTTCTGATCGTATCGGGACTCCAAATCCCTTTCATTCGGAATTACCCAGATCTGAAGAAATTTAACAGGATCTTTCTGATCAGCGTTAAACTCGGCATGTTGTACTCCCTTGCCTGCCGACATAATCTGCACATCGCCGGTTTCAATTGTCCGTCCATTGCCCATACTATCCTGATGCGCCAGTGCGCCCTCCAGTGGTATGCTAACAATTTCCATGTTGTTGTGATCATGCCGGTCAAAACCCTGCCCTCCTTCGACTTGATCATCATTCAGCACCCGTAATGCTCCAAAACTCATTTTGTCCGGATCGAAGTATTGCCCAAAACTAAATGAATGCGCACTTTTCAGCCAGCCGAAATCAACATGGCCCCGATCATTTTCACGGAATATCATCTTTTGCATCTTATCCTCCTTACTGCATAAGCTTCTACTAACTAAAAGACAAAACCCATACCAACAGGAATTTACGCTTACAATCTGACAATTTGTCAAAAGAGATAACTACAATGGTTTTAGCTTATCTGGAGCAGCCGCATGAACGAGCGCACGCGCGAGAATCCGATTGGGGTCAATGATAATCATACCATTGTAATCCCGTTCCGGAATTGCCAAAGGTAACTCTGCACAACCCAAAATAATGACCTGTGCGCCCTTTTTTTTCAGATCATCCACGACCAGTAATAAATCCTCTCTCGCTTTATTAGCAATCGGTACCGGTTGTGCCTTAATTCCATAATCTTCATCATAGATCGCATTATTTACCTTTTCTTGCTGTGGTCCTTCCGGCTCGACAACAATGAAGCCTTTACGGATAAAAGCCTCCCGATATAAGCTACAGATCTGTTCGCCCGCAGTAGATAGTATTCCTACTGTCGTTTCGGGATAGTTTGCGTCCACAAACCGGACGGTCTCATGAACGATATTCAATAGTTTCAATGCACTCCCTGTGCGAGCCATTTCATCCTGGACAACAGAAAAAATAGGTTCTGCATGCGCAGTATTGGAAGGGATCGCCGCTATGGTTGCTCCGGCCATCTCTAGTTTTCTTAATATCCCCGCAATAGCTTTTCCAGGATTATCATTGGATTTATCCAATAAATACGCCGTTCGATCAGGGATCACATTTGGGCATGAGAATAACAATAGCGGCAAGTGTTCCTGATCGGATCCTGCCGCCGTTTCATCTATAATTTTCTTTGCAATATCTAGACCGCCATAGGGGCCCAGTCCACCTACTATTCCAATCATAAAACTATTTTTTTATATCTAGATATAACCAATAGTTTTACAAATGGTTTGTAGAAATTACCATTCTATCGCTTGATCCTCATCAGGAATCTGTGTGTTTAATTTTCGTTCCAACGTAAGTGAGCCGGCAACTTTATAGCGAATTGGCACATTGGGAATCATGGTATAATCCGTAAATTCATAATCAATATTATTAATCGTAAGCCAACGCCATTTCAGATACGGGCGAACTTTATCCATCGCTTCCGAGACTGTATAACTCGCATCTTTGTTCACAACAAACTTAATATTGGGGTTGTCCGAGCGGAAAGTGACTGTACCCGTCTTAGTAAAGGTCGCATATATCTTATAATTCCGTCGATCTTGTCTTTCTTCGTCGATATTCCCCGCATAGAAGAAAACAGTATTTTCGTCGACCACGTAACTTCGGATTTCGCTTTTTACGACAGGCGTCTCATTTTCTTGCCCCTCCATTCTAGTTAAAAGCGCTGCACCCGAATAATTGCCAGAATAATCGTTGAATGGATTAACCCGAAGTATTGCTTTCTTGTAATACTTTCGAGGGTGTCCTTTATAGTTTGCCGAAGGATCATCCATAATCGTCAGCGGCAATACCCATTTTTCAGTCATATCAATGCCTTTCAAAGAAAAATCTATTGCCAGTAAGCCCGTATTTTCGCCCGAATTGATATTGACTGTCGCGGGAAACGAATAGTAATTGCTATTTAATTGTTGATAATAAAAATCTTTCCGGTTTTGGAACCGTTCAAAATTCAGCACATTTAAGGTATCCGCATCAATCCCGACCCGAACCGCAAAATTTGATTCGTTATTGGTTGATCCACTGACAATCAAAGGTTGTAAAAAGGTACTTTTCGCAGCATCCTTATAGCGAACATAAATATTGGAAACTCCGTTGTTGTCCAAAGGAGCCTTAAAAGAAATATAATGTTCATATTGTTCCTCTTTCCATTCGTCATTGCAGGCTCCAAAAATGAAGGGCATTAGAAATAAAAAGAATTGTATATATAACTTGTTCATAAGACATCTATTTGATTAATCGTTGTAAGTCCATCCAGGATTTTGTGTCAAGTTTTTATTGCGTTTAAGTTCGCTATGACTAATCGGCCAAAACCACATTTTGTCAGCAAAAGTTGTTTTTAAAGCCCATACCGCAACTGGTTGATGAAAAAGATCGCGATCTTTTTGATTCATGAGGATATTACAGCCATATATAGGCAAAGCTTCCTCTATGGGAGCGTCCATCCAACGGCGCAAATCATAGTAACGCTGCCCCTCCCCCATAAGCTCTATAAAGCGTTCGCGCTTCAGCTTCTTTCTGAACTCAACTTTACTACTATATATACTTGCACTGTAATCTGGCACACCACCGCGAATCCGTACAGGCTGTATACCCTTTTTCATTTCTGCGATATCCCTACTAATTGAATAAACACCACCACGCCAAGATGGAATACTATAGGATCCTCCAAGCTCATTTAATGCTTCCGCATATATAAGCAGCACATCTGCATATCGAATTGCAGGCTCTGCTTTCGGAACGATACGAGCCAAACTTCCCCCTTCGTAAGTATCATTTGGATGGACAAACTTTTTAACACCGAAACCTGTGCGAAGCCAATAGGCATTGGACGAGTTAAATCCATTTGCTCTATCATTGTCGCGATAATAAAACACCTGCTGGTTTCGATTACGTTCTTGGGTTTCGTTTAACAAGGTCCAGAAGCTACCGTTGTAAGCAACAGACGCATAAAAGCGAGGTTCGCGATTAGCATACTGCAAAGAGACTCCCGGGCGAAGCGGCTTGTATTTACCTTTGTCATAATCTTCTTGCGATACATAGCCACTTAAGCGATTTGAACCATTTCCACGACCTATTTCTTTATCCATACCGGGAGCATCAGTTCCGTTATCCATATAATAAGCGTCAACCAGTTTTTGCGTCAGGCCATGGGTGTTCCATCCTGTCGCTGAGCGCGGAAGCTGATGCGCTACCATGGCATCGATCCCCTCATTCTCTTGATTTGTACCACGTGTAAAGATTAATTCAGGATTTCCAGAGGCCGGCAACGTACCGTCAAATACTTGGGCATAAGATTTCGCTGGATCGATATTTGCCCAGCCATCAGGCCAGCTCTTTTCCGAGAAATTGTTATCTTTAGGTGGTATTACTGTCGCATCATTTCCTGTTGTTTGCAACCCTGTCCAATACAATTGATATACACCTAACTCCATTACATCCCGTGCCGCCGCTGCCGCTTTAGCCCACTTCTCCTCGTTATATTCCGCAGAAAGCAAACGTTTTCCTTTATTATCAAGCAATCTTGCCCCAATACTTGTATTATTGCCATTGGCCAGCGGACTTGCAGCATACAATAATGCCTTAGCCCGTGTTGCTAAAGCTGCCCCTACACTCGGCCGGGCGGAACCATCTTGGCTTCGCTTCATGCCCAAAGCCTCCATTTCTTTTGCAGCCATCAACATCTCATTACTGATATAATTGGCACATTCTTCATAAGTATTGCGTGCGATCGCCAAATTATCATAGCTATCCGTATAGTCTAAGCCTTCATCTGGCAGCAATGGAATGGGGCCATATTTGCGAAGCAAAAGCCAATATAAATAAGCCCGTGCGAAACGTGCCTGCCCGCGGTAGTCCGCAATTTCAGCAGCAGACATTTCAGTATTCATATAAATGTTCTGAATAAACGTGGTTGCATTCCGAATACCACGATAGCATTGTGCCCATGTCCCCTGTTTATCATTCTCCGTATAAAGCCCCATCTTAAACATATTGTAGGACAATTCATTTTTTGACGGATCATAATCCTTATCGCGATCACCGTAGTACATATCGTCAGCGAAACAGTGTGGGGTAAGCCCTTTACTTGCTACATCCGCATTCTCACCTTTGAACTCCAAAAATACATTTGCCAACCACTCCTCCGAATAGAGTTTACTTTTAAACACTTTATCCGTGGTGAGACGATCCTTGAAATATTGATCAGACTTTAAATAATCTTTTGTACAAGAAGAAATGACGCCTGTGCCGAGCAGAAGCATGAATACAACATATAATTTCTTATTTTTCATTTCTTTAAATTTTATAGGTTAACATTGACACCAAAGGTGAACGACTTTGGCAATGGATAATCTTCTCCCCTCGGACTTGCCAGTTCTGGATCCCATAATTTGAATTTTGACCAGGTTACGAGATTGCTGCCAATGACAAAAAATCGAATGCTATTTGCCCGGATACGATTGGCCAGATGTTTAGGCAGGCTATAACCGATATCTATTGTTTTGAGTCGAAGATACTGACCGTTACGCAGCCAAAAGGTAGACTCCCTAAAGTTATTCGGATTAGGTCCATAACTTAGACGCGGATAGGAAGCATTTGGATCTTCTGTTGCAGGATTTCCAGAAATATCAGCTGAAATCCATCGATTATCACCCATGCTACCTTTCATCACTTGCCCCCATTCTCCTTCGCTAAAGGCATATACGGTCTTGCCATAAGTAAAGAAAGTGGATTTACCTGCTCCCTGAAAGTGCACACTGATGTCTAAATTTTTCCAGCTAGCCGACGCGCCTACACCATAGATCAGATTGGGCCTTCTCGTTGCTCCGATAGCAACCCGGTCGCCGTCATCGATGACGCCATCACCATTCACATCCTTGTATTTGATATCGCCGGGCTGGTAGGTTCCGAAGTTCTGTTTTGGACTATTGCGAATATCATCATAGTCCTTAAAAAGCCCCAAAGAAATCAATCCAACAGCCTGATCTACACGGTAGCCTTTTTGATTTTGATATTCATATACATTATTTTCTTCATCGATCGCTGTAATTTCATTTTTACTGTAGGTAATATTACTCCGCCCTGTCAGATTAACTTCGCCCAATTTTCCCTTATACTCTAAACGCCCATCGAAGCCACGCGACTTAACCGCCCCCACATTTGCCCTTGGTGTGCTTTCTAGTCCCACCAAACTTGGCAAATATTTACGCTCCATATAAATTCCTGTTCGCTTTTCATCAAAGAAATCTAGGTTGGCAATAACTTTATCTTTAAACAGGGCTAGATCAAAGCCCAGATTTTTCTTGACAGCCATTTCCCAGGTCACATATGGAGAAGCGACTTGGCTATATCTTAATCCTGTATAATTCCGGTCAACTCCATAGTCTCCCCATTTGTAAACACTAGAAATACCGGAAATTGTATATAGATAAGGGAAACGTTCCAGATCATTTCCAATTTTAAGCTGGTCGTTCCCCACTTTACCCCAAGAATAACGAATCTTGAACATGTTCATCCAAGGCATATTTTCCTTAACAAAAGTTTCCTCGGAAACATTCCATGCTCCTGAAAATGCAGGAAAAAACCCATACTGCTGACCAATGGCAAAGTTTTCTGAACCATTATAACCGAAGTTGAAATCAACAAAATAACGTGATTTCCAATTATAGGTCACGCGCCCAGCCAACCCTTGATTACGTATCGCGATGCCATTTTTGATATCATCACCAAGATTGACCGTTTTAACAAGTGCATCACGCGTAAACCGAGCGACCGACCCAATATGGTGGTCACCGATATTTCGATCATAGTTAAACATCATATCATAGAATTCACGCCGGTCTCCTTTGGAGAAACTATATTGGAACATTTCTCTCGGATCTGATATATGTCTATAAACTATTTCGCCGTTTTCGTCTCTAGCGCGTTCGGCGAGCCATTGCTCTGGCCATTTTCGTCGCTGTATGTTATTCTCGTTAAAAGTGTCGTACCCGACAATTCCACGAAAACGAAGACCTTTTGTGATAAAATCAAAATTTTGTTCGAGGGTAATATTGGTCTGCACTTTATTTGTCCAGTTCTCATTGAAACCTGTTTGTGTCGCCACCACCCATGGATTTGTCATATTGCCTTCACCAATTGCAGGTACACGGCCATCAGAGTACATTATTGGGGTTCTTATGGGTGAGTATCCAAATAGTACTCCCCAAAAGAAGTCATCACCTAATCCGGGACTATTCCTTTTACTGAGATCTCCAGCCACACCAACCTTAAGCAAGGTCGACTTTGTTATATCGATATCGGTATTTAGACGATAGTTCCAACGTCTAAAATTTGCATTTGTATTATAGTCCTTTCGTAAAGCTTCGTCTGTTTTATACATTCCGCCCTCATCAACATAGCTTCCTGACACAAAATAACGCGCAGTTGGTCCACCACCACTTAAATTTAAATTAGCACGATAGGTCATTGCTCCTTTTTTGAGCAACAGATCTTTCCAGTTCACATTCGGATAAAGATCTGGATCCAAGCCCAATCGTAAGATTTCGAGTTCCTCGGGTTGATAGACCGGAGCATTGTTCCGGGTAACACGCGCTTCATTAAGCAGGCTTGCGTAGGTTACACCATCCTCAAATTCAGGTGTAATGGTACGTGTATTGTAAATATTCTCATCTTTTATATTAATGTTAATTTTACCTTCTTTACCATGTTTGGTTGTAATTAAAATAACGCCATTAGCCCCCTTTGACCCATAAATTGCCGTTACAGCTGCATCTTTGAGGACAGTAATGGTAGCAATATCCTCGATGTTGATATCATTGATATCCCGTTCTATATTATCGACTAGCACCAATGCCGATGTTCCCCCTCCAAAAGTAGAGATCCCCCGTATCCAAAACTCAGAAATATTCTTACCTGGCTGTCCAGACTGCATCATAGCCATTACGCCGGGTACATTTCCAGCTAAGGCATTTGTAATACTGGATGTAGGATTTGATTTCATGGTCTCGACATCTACTGTACTTACAGCCCCTGTTAAGGTGAGTCTTTTTTGCGTACCTGTACCTGTGACAACAACTTCATCCAAAACACTCGTTTCCGCTTCCTGCAAGGTCACATTAATTGTGAAGTTATCTTTTACCAATACCTCTTTCTTCTGATAACCGACAGAAGAAAAAATAAGTGTTTTATAGCGATCGACTTTGATTTTATAGCGTCCATTATTGTCGGTTACCACTCCCCATCCAGGAGCATCTTTTACCGACACGCTCACACCGATCATAGGTGTCTTCTGAACATCGGTGACAAGGCCAATAACCTCCACGCTTTCTTGGGCTATGGTTATTCCAATCACCGCGAACAGCAATGTAAATAGCAGTAATAATCTTTTCATAATTTTTTTATTTATCGGTTTTGGCTACTTTGATCCATCTCCTCAAGTGCAATCTTACGAATACGGCGATTGGCTTGATCTCCAATATAAAACGCTCCTTCCGCTTCATTATAAGCAATGCCTGATGGGCGGTCAAATCGGGCTTCTAGCCGTAGATCCCCATTTACATAACCATAAGGATTACTATTGAGACTAGAACTCCCTCTACCCGCAAAGGTTGTCACACTTGCATCGGGGGTTAAAATCCGGATCGCGTGATTCATCTGATCCGTAAAATAGAAATCATACGCGTCATTCTTACCTGCATCAACATAGACTTGGTTTTTTACGAATACACCTTGATAAGGATTATTTAAGCGCGCCGAAGAGCCTACACCATCCTGATAACCAAAAGCTCTTATTTGACCGCATACAAGGTAGGGCTGTGTAAAACGCTTCTTTTCCCAGTTGTAATTTACACGGAGAATATAGCCTTGATTAATGACAACGATATAAGCATAATTCCCCGTCGGATGAATGAAAATCTTGTACTCCCATTGTGGGTCATGCACCACAAATAACGTCTCATAATCTTTGACGCCTAAACCTTCACTAAAATATTTATTGAGGTCAAATCGAAAAAATTGTCCTTTTTCGTAGCTATTGAAATACATTTCTCCATTCACCGGATGGATTGAGGCGCCATTACACTGTTTATAGGTCGTTAGAACTTCTCTATCCTGCCAATTTTTATCACGCGATAAGCGATAGGTTGCCCGGTCATTCTCACCCCCCCGATCCTCCGCAATAATCATATACTTCTTATCTAAAGTAAAATCAACACTACGAGGCCGGTCAAAATCCGAACGTTTTTTTGTGATGGTACTATCCTCAAAATTGACAAGGTATAAACCATTATTGTTATCAAAGGTCATCCAGAGATGCTTTGGGTTTGCAGGATCAAACTTCATAAAAGAAGGTTCCCAGAAGCCACTCGCCATTTTATTCTCATCAGCATCCTTGAATTTGCCATCTCTCCAAGGCTCATCGCCACGCGCATTTCTGTAGCCCGCTAGCGTAGACACAACCATCTTGCGTTGATAATCAAATATTTTCTCCGCTTTACCTACAACTTGCTTGTCCTGATTACCAACCCGGACCTCAATATCCCCTTTAAATGCCTGTTTAGGCACAAGGCAATAGAGTGACTCCCCTAAGGCGTTGACAACGACAGCCTGTTTTCCACCGATAAAGACCGCTACATTTTTCGGGTCATTACCAAAGTTTTTACCGTAGATCACCAGACGTTGACCTACCCCGCCAGATGATGGAGCAAAGTCAGATACAACCACAGGCTGGGAAGGATCAAAAGGGATCCCCTCATTGACACTGACAGGCTTATCATCTTTACAACTTACAACGCTTAAACTTAGCCCGACAACAGCCCAGATTAATCGATACAATAGCCAGCTAAAGCTCGCTGCTTGTTTAGTTTTCATAAGATATTATTATTGGTTAGAATTTTATTTCAACAACTTTACAATATCACGCTCAACGAATCCCAGATTCACTGACTTTGCGATATCTTCCTTAAAATTTCATTAACATCACTGATTTTAATAGGATAGTTTTAGGACGAACGGATCGATACCCGCCCTATTATCAGGCGAACACTTTGTTTTAATTTCCACATAATTGGTTACTTCTATATAAAGCTAAATGGTATTAGCTGTGTTAAGCTAAAAAAAAGACTTTATGACAATTTCTTCAAAGTCTTCCCGGTTTTTAAAATACTTTTCTACTTATTTTCTATGTTAAACTCGCAAGAACTATCGCCCTTAATCCTTTCATTTCGACAGCATGCCTACTATTTTTACAGCGGAAATGAGTGGATAAATTCTATCTTGACTTTCTAAATGCTTCTCTAAGGTTTTCTTTCTATAATTGATTACTCAAATTTAGGGATTGTAAAGACTCTGATACGATAGAATTTTCTCAATAATATGCTTATTTGTATCACAGCAAAATGAGAGTGAAGGTGAAATTTCTAACTAACCTATGTAATGACCTTGTTTAACAAAAAAGGCTGGAATCTGAAAAAATACTTAGCCTAGAATCTTTGGAGAATTAGCCGGCTATTAAATAATTGAGGAAAATGGCTGTCGGGTTTATTATAAGTTGAATCCAAAATAAAAAAACTGCAAATGTTTAATTTGCAGGCTTTTGTATGTTTTGACTTTTAGATGTGTAGCCCGTAGGGGAATCGAACCTATCGGGCATTAATCTCTTTATCAATATTTTACAACCATCCCTTTTCCCAACTCACCGAATCGCTCACTGGTTTGACATACGTTTTAGCTGCAAGTGCTATGCTGCTAAGATACAAAATTTCTGTGATGTAAGAATGAAATATTAACGGAAAAGGGCTTTGCGAAGGCGGGGCTTTTACAAACTAAAAGTTCAACTAAAAACTGAACCGAGCAAAATCCATTTTCGTTTTTTCAAACTTACAAAAAAATAAAAAACGAAATGGTTTTTGCGGCTGAAATTGCGAAAATCGTCAACGCAAGGGACATTCACCCCGCTTTTGCAAAACCCATGTTGTACGCAATCTCTTTAATCACTCCAAGGTATCCTCATTCCAGTACCTTGACAAGCAAAACAAATACCTCCTTGATAGTAATTATATTCAGGAAGAAACCCTGTTCCGCCACATCTTTCACAAGTTTCAGTTAATATTTTCTCTGATAATCATTTGTCAAAATAAATTGGAACCCCTTCTGTTTCATGAACTTTAATATGACAATCTGTACATAATGTTGTTAACGCGTCATCATATTCCCATTGCAACAAGTTCCTTATATAGTCTCTCCTTAAACCACCTATAATTTACTGATTATTAGTATTTTGGGTTTAAAAAGTTTGTTTTTTATTGCAAGAATTTGTATCTTAGAGCTTTAAAACCTTGCAAATATGTTGGGGAAAAATCCAGAAAAGAAGCCAGAATTATTTCGCCCAATGTTGGTGGATTTTATTGACCACGAGCATGAACTTGTTCTACTTTCAGAAAAAATAGATTGGAATTATTTTGAGAAAGAATTTTCGCCCTTGTATTCCAAAGTGGGCAATCCGAGCCATCCGATTCGGTTTATGGTGGGTTGTTTGCTACTGAAACATTTGTATAATTTGGGCGATGAGACGTTGGAAAAAGCCTGGATCATGAATCCTTATATGCAGCATTTTTGTGGCAGGGTTTTCTTTGAACACGAATTTCCTTGTGACCCGAGTAATTTTGTTCATTTCCGAAAAAGAATTGGCGAAAAAGGTATCGAAAAAATCTTTGCCTACAGCGTAAGAATGCACGATGCCATGTATATTCCGGAGATATGCACCCAGGTTTTCCAGTCATATGCCCCCAATTTTCGTGACTGTGCTTCTTGTTTAGCATGACAAAGTTACTTTTTTTTACGTAAGCTTTCTCCTTTAATAGTAAACCTATGTGCCGTATGCACAATTCTGTCGAGTATGGCATCTGCGATTGTTTGTTCGGGAAAGACGTCGTACCATGCAGCCACAGGTAACTGACTCACAAAAATTGTGGATCTACGAGCATGCCGGTCCTCGATTATTTCCATCATATCATTCTGTTGTTGCCCATCTAAGGTCGTTAAGCCGAAGTCATCAAGGATGAGCAGATCAGTTTTAGCGAGTTTTTCCAGCCTTTTTATCAGAGCTCCCTCCAATCTGGCAATTTTTAGCGCGGGCAGTAATTTTTGCGTATTGTAATATGTCACGGAGTATCCCTGCCTGCAAGCTTGGTGGCCCAATGCTGTTGCCAGCATAGATTTGCCCACACCCGTGGCTCCGGTTATCAAGATGGACTCTCCATTTTTGATATAATTGCCAACGGCGAGTGTACTGAGCATACCTGGATCAATTCCTCGTTGTCCTCCGGTATCTATCTGTTCTAAGGACGCGGTATAACGAAAGTTTGCGTTCTTGAGCAATCGGTCGTAGCGGTTGTTCCATCTCACATCACTTTCGGCCTGAATGAGCATCTGCAGACCATCGATTAGAGAAAGTTCGTGTACTTTTTCTTGTTTCATAAAGTGTTTGTAGGCAAGCGGCCATGCCCGATAGTCGCAGTGTCTGTAATTTTGACTTTTGTTCTTCCATTTTATTAGTTTGATTTTATTGATGTTAATTGTAATACCCCTTACCTCGGATGTTTTCATGTTCTGGCAATAGTGTCGTTTGTTGTATGGTGTGCTGCATCTTGGCAAGTGCACACTGCCGTATTATACCGGCTACCCGTTTGTATCCCAGCAGATCATTGTTGTATGCGATTTCACAAGCCTCTTCAAACACATTCGGCTGGGTCTTACGCTGTAGATTAAGCAGTCCATCACAGGTTCGGAAAGCGAGCTCAGGTGTCTTTTCCATATCAAAGATCCGTTTGATCAGTCGGGTCAGTCCGGCAGATCGCTGTGCAGCTAGGCCGATGTAGTAGTCCGGACTTCGTCTCATCTGATGTCCGTTATTGGAGGCAAAGTGCTCAAAACGGGTAGTGTATCCAGCACCGATTTCGCGTGGATGGGTTGCGATCTGTTTCCCTTCACAATAGATGTTGACCAATGTCCGGGTATAGATGACCTGTGTTTTTTTACCGATATACTGAAAAGGCACAGAATAATATCTGTTATCTCTTGCAAGCAAGACACAATTATTGGAGGCAACAACCAGCTCCGCATAATATCGCTTTTCAAAGGGTTTCTCGGGCAGGGCTTTAAGTAAGTGCTTTTCATCTGCAAGAAACCGCTCTTGACGGCTGACAGGTTCCCGCTGCATTCGTGTCTGATTATGCTGACGTACCTTATCCATAATGGCTATATTGAGATCACCCAGGGAGAAGAACAACTGATTGCGTAATCTGGCGAACACACGCTGATAGATTAGTTTAACAGCATTTTCGACACTCGGTTTATCTTTTTTATGTGTATTTATACATAACCGTGATTATGTATGTATTTTTGATATGTATGTTTTTTATTTTAAATGTTTGATGGTAAGTGTTTTATCTGCAATAAAGTTTACATAATATCCTGACCTTGCATTATGCAATTCCGCATAAGATAATTTTTATCCAATGAACAATCGTTATTCCTCCTTCGGGGAGTTATCAGATTCCGCATCCGATTATCTCAGAGATATCGGCAGAAGCAAACAGACGATATCCATCTACAGGTGGATATGGAGCCGGATCAGGGCATACATGGTGTCGAATAATATCAGCAACTGTACTTCCGGGACAGTAACCGCGTACTTAAGTGAGACCTATGGCAGCAAATCAGTTTCAGAGCTCACCCACCATCAGAAACATTGTTACCGTTGCGCGCTATGTCTTGCCCAGTTTGCCGAAACTGGTAAGATGGTCGAAGTCATAAATAGGCGGGAGCCGATAGTATTGACAGGGGAATTTGGGAACCTCATCGAACAGTATGTTGAACAAAAGAAATCGATGAGGTTAAGTGAAAAGACACTGCGAAGCTATTGCTATTACCTTTATCGCTTCCAGATTTATCTCCATGCACAGGGTATCAGGTCGCCTCAAGCCCTGACCCCACTAACCATCATAAATTACGTATCCTTACTGTTGCCGGATACAGCTGGAGCGAAACATCTGGCTTTATCCATCATCCGAAGCTTCCTTGCTTTTCTAACAGGGATTGGTAGAACTGTAAAAGACCTGTCCTTATTGATACCCAGGGACAATTATAAGAAGCAAGCTAAACTTCCATCTGTTTATACCAAACAGGAGGTGATGGTCATCCTTGATTCCATAGACAGGAGTACGACCACCGGAAAAAGAGATTACGCACTGATTATGCTGGCCGTACGGCTGGGCTTAAGGGCTTCGGACATCAGTGGCCTAGAGTTCGGTCATATCCTATGGCAACAGAATATCATTTGCTTCAGTCAAAAGAAAACCGGGGAAACGATCAAGCTCCCACTTACAGTTGATGTTGGGGAAGCACTTATTGACTATATCCGTTATGGCCGTCCATCTTCCCAATCTGCTTTCGTTTTCCTTGAGCGCCTATTTCCTCACGGCCCGATCGATGCCAAGCGTGTTTCCGGCGCCGCGGATCGCGCCATCCGTCAATCTGGGGTGGAAATTGGGAGAAGAAAACACGGATCGCATGCCTTACGACATACTATGGCCAGCATGTTACTAGAAAATCAGGTATCATTGCCCGTCATATCCAGTATTCTTGGACATTCCAGTATCCAGACATCCATGTGTTATCTCCGGATAGATATAGAGGGTTTGAGGCAGTGTACCCTGGATGTCCCCGGAGTCCAGGATACTTTCTATACCCAGAAAGGAGGTGCCTTTTATGAATAGCGGATATGTGAAACGAGGAGTACTGGCACCACTGATCCGAGATTTCCTTGCTATGCGCAGCAACCTCGGCTATAGATCAAAAGGGCCAAAATACAGTCTGTTCGCATTCGACAGGTTCACCATGGCCAAGGGACTGCATGATGTCACCATCACGCAGGAACTGGCGACCGAATGGTGCAACCGGCGACCAAACGAGGCGGCAGATACATGGAGCCATCGGAACTGTTTCCTCCGGCAGTTTGCAGTCTACTTATCTAACCTGGGGTACGAAACTTATATACCACAGGCGATGAAGGTACCGAGACAGGATACATTTATCCCATATATCTTTTCAGATGATGAGATCAAAGCTATTTACATTGCGTGTGATACGCTGGTACTTTACGACAGGCATACCAGAACCAGTATCATGATGCTCCCTGCATTGATCCGACTGCTTGCTTCAACGGGAATAAGGATTGGTGAGGCAGTAAACCTAGCAATAAATGATGTCAATCTGGAACAGAATTACCTGACGCTTCGAAACACCAAGAATGGAACAGACCGCCTGGTTCCGATATCTGATTCACTTGCCGGAGTATGTAAGCAATATCTGAGATACAGGAAACTATTGCCTGCAACAAGTGAATACTTTTTTGTGAAGCTCAATGGCCTAGCGTGTCCCGCCAAAGGAATTGCGTTATGGTGGGCCAAAATCCTCAAGACAGCTTGCATAAGACGCCGTGGGCTAACCATAGGGCCTCGTATCCACGATCTACGTCACACTTTCTGTGTCAGATCATTGGCTCATTCGTTGTCAGAGGGACGGGATCTTTATTATATCCTGCCAATCTTGTCAACCTATATGGGACATATGTCTCTAGCTTCAACAGATCGGTATGTTCGTATGACCTCCGAGATGTATCCTGAATTATTAGGAAAAACTGATAGCATCTGTAGCTATATATTCTCTGAACTCAATTATCGGTAACAGTCATGAAACAGACAGCTTTTGCAAAATATCTGACCCAGTTCCTCGTTACGTACCTTGTAGATGAGCGAGGTTGCTCCAGGCACACGGTCAGTGCATATCGGGACACGATCAGCCTTCTACTTACCTTCATGCGGGATGTTCATGGCATCAAAGCCGATCGTCTGGACTTTAGGGATATCACCAGGGAACGGATACTCGAATTCCTTGATTGGCTGGAAAAAGAAAGACATTGTAGTGTCTCCACACGCAATGCCAGACTGGCAGCACTCCATTCCTTCTTCCGGTTCCTTACTTACAGATATCCCGATCACATGGAGCATTGGCAATCAATACTCTCTCTGAGAATAAAAAAATGTGCTGCTGCAGAGGTGGTTTATCTGACCGCAGAGGGGATGAAGCTCTTGCTTGCCCAGCCCGACACAACAAAAAAGAAAGGAAGGCGTGATCAGATGCTTTTATCCCTGATGTTCGAATGTGCGGGAAGAGTACAGGAAATTATAGATCTGGTGCCAGCCAGGTTCAACTTCGGTAAGCCCACGCTACTTACGCTTAAAGGAAAGGGCAACAAAACACGTATAGTACCCCTAACCGAGAAATTATCTATCATGTTAAAAAAGTATATGCAGGAATACGGACTGTTACGGGATCAAGCTACAGACTATCCATTGTTCGCAAATGGACGGGGAGATAAATTGTCACGGATGGGCATAACGGCAATTATGCGCAAGTACTCTATTAAGGCAAGGACAGTGGATGCATCGCTTATTCCGACAGGAATAAGTCCGCACTCCCTGCGTCATTCCAAAGCAATGCTCCTTCAAAAAAGTGAAGTGAACATTGTTGCCATAAGAGACTTCCTTGGCCACGCATCGGTAACGACTACTGAAATATATGCCCGGATAGACAATAGGCAAAAATGGGACGCGCTCGAAAAAACCAGTTTGTTGCCGGTATCAACAGAACTACCGGAATGGCAAACCAACCACGGATTGCTTGATTGGTTGGAAAGTCTCGGAAGGTAATCGTAAATTATGTAAACTATCCAAATAGTATAACGCTCAAAATGAAAAGGTTACTTTGGATAGTTTACATATCAAAAATACATACATAATCTTTGGGTTTTCTTGGTCTTGTGGGCAGCACCACTAGTCCATAATGTTCTGCGAAGTCTTCCATCACTTTGTTCAATACGGGTTCGTATCTATCAGACTTGATGATGGCGGCTTTTAGATTGTCCGGAACAAGGACTTGAGGAACACCTCCAAGGTGCTCCAGCGATTTGCTTAGCGCGTATAGAAAGTCGTCGGTGTTCTGGCTTGGTACAGCTATGGCAAAGGTATAATTGGAATACGGCAATACGGTGATAAGCACTTGTACCTTGATGACCTCACCACTATCCCTGTCTATATAACCGGGTGTATCACCCACAAAGTCTACCTGTAAACGATGGCCGGGATCGTGTTCAAAGATCGCACTGCCACTTTTACGGGCTGCAGATAACTGTCCCAGATGGTAACAGAACTGTGAATAACCATATCCATCAGGATGATCAATGCGATATTCTTCCCAGAGCAGTTTACGGGTAACATGTTTATGGCCCAGTTCTTTCTCAATGTAAGGTATCAACGGTTTGAACTCCTCATATCTCTGCTGAAGATAAGCGGGTGTTCCGGCGCTGAATAGTTTCTCCAGTATGGGTTCTTCTAGCTTTAAAAGTTCATCGATAGACTGATCGAGAAACTTAAGCTTTTGAATATACCGGTTTACCGTACCCTTATAAATACCAATCTGATCGGCAATCTTACGATTTGACACACCCTGAAGGTGTAAACGTAGTAATTGTTTTATTTTGCTCATTCTTTTTGTTTTTCCTGCCATATGCCTGTTCTTGATGGAATAGGCAATAAAACAAAAAGCACAGAAAATATCACAACAACATTGGGTGCATATACTCCGGAACCAGTATCCAAGCGGACCTCAATGTAGTTTTCCTTACCCATTTTGGGTGCATATGTCCCGGAATAGGCCTTGGTTCCTAACGAAACCACTTGACTGGGTGCATATGCTCCGGAATTCCAACGGATCTAGACATAAATATTGCCAAAAACAACTCCTATTACGCTGCTTTTGGGTGCATATCTGCCGGAATGTCTGAATTTAACACCTCATTTAAGTTGTATTATTCGTTGGATTTTGGGTGTATATGCGCCGGATTATGCAATGCCAAGACGAACACCTCAAATTTTGTTTTGTCCGATACTACCGTTCAGGAGAATAATACCTCTTTTCCTACCGATGCAAAATTGTGCAAAAAAGTGATTGATTATTGCAACAAAATAGCCGGAAATGAAGGCATAAAACAAAGACAACGCTACACAAAAGTCAGCAAACAAATGGTGCGCAACACCTACAACGGAAAACATCCCAAGCGGGCAAAAGCGGCAAGGAAATCTCAAAGACAGCTCAAAACCATCGCCATGAGACTGATTCGTGAATTGCAACTGAATTTTAATGCAGAACAGCAAGAATTTTATAAAGATTTAATGACATTGTACACCAAGGTTGTCACACAGGATTGAACATTTCGAGCGGAAAGACCCGTTCTCATCCGAGCACCCCCGACATCAGTCAAACATCGGGAAAC